>JAYUVL010000189.1:0-7954 GCA_043754075.1 Cytophagales bacterium
TTCTCTTTTTGCTGCTGGATGGAGATGTAACGTTCTTTTAACTCCTTGTCGGTAGTAGCTGCTGCACCTGATAGCAAATCTCGGTAGGCTACTCCCGCCTTGGTATTCGCAGAAAAAATTTTACAAGTTATGATAATCAACAACACTATCACCAAACTTGAAGGCATTTTTAATGATTCTATCCAAGAATATTTACGCAGTAAATAAGCAACATAAAGGGTAACATTAAAAAACCAAGCAAGAATAAAAATAACGTAAATAGTGCTAAGAACTCTTTGAACGATTAATTTATGAAAGAAAAGGAAAGAAAATAAAAGAGCAAAAAAAATAAACACACTGTAAAAAGTAGCAAAAAAAGGATTAAGGTGTTTAGTATTGTTTTCTTGTGCTATTTTGGCTGCAAAAGGCAAATATAAAGCAGTAAAACACAATAGAGTTAGATTTTTTGACCAACTTAAAACTTCTATTAAGTGATGGAAAGCAACATCTATTGTCTCTATTAAATTTGCTACGTTAAAGTGGGTAGTTCCCCTCATTCTCGTATAGCTACCCAATCCCAAAGTGGTGAGCAAAAAAAATGAGGCTTGTAAGAAAAAAAAGACGCTAATTTTCTTAGCTAATTCATAATTTCCTTGTTGATAAGTGAAAATAGCAATGTAAAAAAGTGTCAGTAGCCAAAAAATGATAATTATCTCACTTGTTCCTAAAAGAAGAAAAGCAAGTATTAACAAAATTATTTGATGAATTTTGCGTGGCTTGTGTATATGAGAAGTCAAAACTGCAAAAAATAAGAGACAAAAAACCGTAGCAGGTACATATAAAACTGCTGAAGAAAACCAATAAAAGAACTCCGATGTAGTTGGTAAAAAAGCTAAAATAATTGCAAGAAGAGAGAGAGAAGCTAATAAATACTGATAAATATTAAATATTTTTTGAGTAACTTGGCTAATAAAGAAATAAAAAGATACAACTAGAATAAGCATAAAAAAAATTGGTGTGTAATAATATGCAACAAAAGAGTCCCATACCAAAGGATTACACGCATGAAATAAATTGGCGATATAACGGCTACTACCACAATCAAACATATAAATCATAAAACCTTTGATACCCGTATTTTTTACTAACACACTACAAAAGTAGTCATCCATAATAGAAGGGTGGTTGTAAAAAGATAAGGCAACAAATGGGAACAAGATACTTGTCAATAACAATGTGAAAGTACCAATTATGAAGTCATTTAAGATTCTTTTCGTGCTCAACAATATAGTCATGGTAATAAGTGGGCATTGCGTATTTTAATTACTGATTTTTTAAAATATAAAGTTGCTTTATTGCCAATTCACCGCTGTGCAAAGTCAGCGACCTTCATTGCCCAAAGACGGGACGCACTGTCGGGCGAAGCCTGCTACCAAGTTGGCTGAGTCACTCGGACGACCAACACCACCAACGCCCATTGTGCGACACCAACAACGGCTCGCATCGGTCCCGCTGGCTCAACTGGATTTGGATTTGATAAAATCTACCGATAACTGGTTGAAAATATCGGGCTGCTCTACGTTGCACACGTGCCCGCAGTTATCGATCACTTCCAGAACGGATTGCTTGTGCAATTTGACCAAGTTGCGCACTTGGGGCAAAAACATATAATCCTCGTCGCCCATCAAATACAGGGTGGGAATGGGCAGATCTTTTTCCTGAAAATATTTTAGCAGGGGGTTGAGGCTGGCCGTCAAAGTAAACCAGCGCAAAAATTCCGTTTGGCGGAGCTTTTTGGCTTCTTCGATGAACATCGTGCGGGATTCGGTATTCCGGCGGCGGGGCATCAAGATGTAGGCGCAGATTTTATAGATCCAGATGAAGGGGATGACGGGTTTGGCCAGATCGGCCAGCCACACCAAAAACCGCGACTTGACATCGAGCCGGGTGATGGCCCCGCCCAAGATCATGGATTTCACCTTGCCAATGTCCAGCTCGGCAATGGTGCGGATAATGAGGGTGCCCAGTGAAACCCCCACGAAATGGGCTTGGCGGATTTTCAGGTGCTGCATCAGCTCGATCACATCACGGCTCACGTCCTGGAACGAGTACTGCCGGTTGGTGAACACATCCTTGGATTTGCCATGCCCGCGCAGATCCAACAAGAGCACATTAAAATGGGCAATGTACTCGCGCAGCTGCTTGAACCAGATCGACGAACTACCCCCCGCGCCATGGATGAGTACTACCCATTCTTGCGAAGATTCGTGCGGAAAAATCTTGTGGTATAACATTTGCCGTTCGTTGATCAATGTTGCCTAAATGATACTTGGAGCACAATTATTGCAGCCAAGGTTATTGCTTACGGTGCAATAATCTTGCTGAAGACCCAATCTGTTGTAATGTTAGTTCTATTTTGAGAAAAAGCCAATACCTTGCAGTAAGCTTACTTCATTTTTGACCCATGTTTGCGCAACTAAACCTAAGGGCTAAAATCCTGCTTTACTTTACGCTCGCTGCCTTGTTGGTGGCAAGCAATGGTTTGATCATTGGCAACCTGCTAGCCAAGTACTTTTCGGGCGGTGATGCCTACCTCCAGCGGATCAGCCAAGAGAATTATGCCTCCCTCTACAGAACTGGTTTTCTGTTGCGCTACTTGGCCGAGGATACCAACGATGCGCAAACCTTGGCGCTGGCCGAAGAAATCAAGCAGGTAGATGACCAGCTTGCGCTATTGAAGCGGGGCGGAACCTACCGCGTGAGCAATGAAATGGTGAACGTGACACCCTGCCCCCCCGAGCTACAGTTCAAATTGTCCGAAATGGAAGTCCTTTGGCACGACATCAAAGTGGGCGCGGATGCCCTGGCCACCAATTTGAGCGAATCGGCCAAGCGCGCGACCTACCAAAATTTGGCCAATGGTGGCCCGTTGCAGGTCAGCCAGACCAGCGATATTCGGCTCCAGATCCGATCAAACCTCAACTTTATCAATCAGGGGATTCCCCGGGTGGCCAATTTGGCCCAAGATGTCACCGTTGAACTGGAGCAATTTCGTACGACCAAGCAAACGCAGTTATTCTTGTGGCTGTTGGCCTTGAGCCTCCTGAATTTGGCTCTGGTGTTGGCGGCTTCTTGGTTTTTTGATCGCCAAATCTTTTCGGCCCTGCCCAGTATCTCCAAGGCAGTGCAGCAGTTGGCCTTGGGCAATCCGGCGGCAGTACTGACCGACCGCAAGCAAAAGGATGAATTGGGGAACATTATGGCCGGGATCAGCCAAGTGGCCGATTATCTCAAGGACACCTCCGTGTTTGCCAAGGAAGTGGGCAAGGGCAACTTTGGCCAAGACCTGAGAATCCGT
The DNA here is from genome assembly GCA_043754075.1 of Cytophagales bacterium. GTDB lineage: Bacteria > Bacteroidota > Bacteroidia > Cytophagales > Thermoflexibacteraceae > JALONO01. The sequence continues at coordinate 3,338 of JAYUVL010000189.1, forward strand.
GGCCAGCAGGATGTGCTCGGGCAGGCATTGCGCTCCATGCGCGAAGATCTGAAGAAAGCCGACGAAGTGGATAAAATAAGTCAATGGACCAGCACTGGGATTGCCAAGTTTGCCGATATTCTGCGGGCCAACGTCCAAAACCAAGAAGAAATGGCCTACCAGATCATTGCCAACTTGGTCAAATACATTGGCGCCAACCAAGGAAGTTTGTTTGTCGTCCACGAAAAAAATGGCCAACAGGTGCTGGTGCTGACCAGTGCCTACGCATATGACAAGCGAAAATACCTACAAAAAGAAGTACTCATGGGCAATGGGCTGCTCGGCCAAGCGGCTTGGGAAGGCAGCACGGCCTTTTACACCAATTTGCCCAATGGATATACGGAAATTACCTCGGGCCTGGGCGAAACCACGCCCGGCTGCTTGCTGATCGTGCCACTAAAAGCCGACCAAAAAGTATATGGCGCCTTGGAAATTGCTGGTTTTGAGCAATTTGCCGATCACCAAATCGCTTTTGTGGAAAGCCTTTCGGATCGGATTGCCATTACGCTGGCGGCTGTGAAGAGCAATGCAACGATGCGCGGCTTACTGGAAGAAAGCCAATTGGCCAGCGAACAGTTGCGCGCGCAAGAAGAGGAAATGCGCCAAAATGTGGAAGAATTATTGGCCACCCAAGAAGAAATGCACCGGGTGCAAAGCGAACTGCGCGAAAAAGAGGAAAACCTCAACCTGATCCTCAACCAAACTGACACTGCGGTATTTTCTATGGACGAGCACTTTAACTTGGTGGTAGTCAACGAGGCCCTGAAACGGCAACTTAAACGCGACAGTGGCAAAGAGGTCCGGGTTGGGCAAAGCGTGTTTGACTTCGTGCCAGTCCACTTACAGGAGGGCCGCCGCCGCGAGTACCTCCGGGCATTGAACGGCGAATCGTTCACCACGGTGGAAAACCACAAAGGACTGGATCACTCCGACAATTACTACGAAACCAATCTTTCACCGTTGATCAATGCAGAAAAACAGATCAATGGCATTTCGGTGTTTATGCGCAATATTACCCACTTGCGCCCCATCCGCTGGGAGTAAGCCGTAGCGCAATGGCCCTCAATGATTTCGACAAATCAATCGCGATCATGTTTAGACGGCGAGATCGGCTTTTGGCCCATGGTCAACTCCAAGAACGCCTCAGTGGGTGGCCGCCAATTCCAGCTTGAGGAAATGCCCAGTATGGCTGGTGGCATGGTCCGCCACTTGTTCGGGCGTGCCCTCGCACACAATCATGCCACCTTTGTCGCCGCCTTCGGGCCCAACGTCGATCACGTGGTCGGCTACCTTGATCATGTCCATGTTGTGCTCAATGATCAACACCGTATTGCCCTTGTCAGTCAATTTGTTCAACACATCCAGTAGGAGCTTGATGTCTTGGAAATGCAGCCCGGTGGTGGGTTCGTCCAAGATATAGAGCGTGTTGCCCGTGTCTTTTTTGGAAAGTTCAGTGGCCAGTTTTACGCGCTGTGCCTCCCCGCCCGAAAGGGTGGTGGCGTGCTGGCCAAGGGTGATATAGCCCAGGCCCACGTCGTTGAGCGCCTCCACTTTGCGCAATATACGCGGCATGAACTCAAAAAAACCGACCGATTGCTCCACGGTCATATCCAGCACATCAGCAATGGACTTCCCCTTAAAACGGACTTCCAGCGTTTCACGGTTATAGCGCTTGCCCTTGCACGTTTCGCAATCGACCAGCACATCGGGCAAAAAATCCATGGCGATTGTTTTCTTGCCCGCGCCTTCGCAGGTCTCACAGCGGCCCCCTTTTACGTTGAACGAAAAGCGGCCCGGTTTGTAGCCCCGGATCTTGGATTCGGGCAGATCACTGAAGATCGCCCGGATGTCGGTAAACATACCGGTGTAGGTGGCTGGGTTGGATCGTGGAGTGCGGCCAATCGGTGTTTGGTCGATCTCGATCACTTTATCGATCAGTTCCAGCCCTCGGATCTCGCTGTGGGCCAAGGGATCTTTTTTGGCCCGGAAAAAATAGCGGTTCAAGATCGGGTAGAGGGTATCGTGGATCAGCGATGACTTGCCACTGCCCGATACCCCGGTGATGCAAATCATTTTGCCCAGTGGCAAGTTCAGATCCACATTTTTCAGGTTGTTGCCCGTGGCCCCCAGCAGTTGGAGGAATTTGCCACTGCCCGCCCGCCGCTGGGCTGGCACCGCAATTTGGAACCGCCCACTCAGGTAATCGGCAGTGAGGCTGGGTACACGCATAAACTCGGCAACCGTGCCGGCGGCCACTACTCGCCCGCCGTGGCGGCCCGCCCCCGGCCCAATGTCGACCAGATAGTCTGACTCGAGCATCATGTCCTTGTCGTGCTCCACTACCATCACCGAGTTGCCCAAGTCGCGCAGGTCTTTCAGCGCACCAATAAGCTTCTGATTGTCGCGCTGGTGGAGGCCAATGCTCGGTTCGTCCAAGATATAAAGCACCCCAACGAGTTGGGTGCCGATTTGGGTGGCCAACCGGATGCGCTGGCTTTCCCCGCCCGATAGCGTGCGCATGGTGCGATCCAGGGTGAGGTAATCAAGGCCAACCCCTAGCAAGAAACCGACCCTTTTGTTGATTTCTTTGAGCACTTCGGTGGCAATGGCCCCCTGTCTTTCCGACAACTTGGGTGGGAGTTGGGCTAACCACGTTTGCAATTCGCGCACGTCCATTTGGGCAAGTTGGGAAATGTTTTTTTCTCCAATCTTGAAATGGAGCGACTGGGTTTTGAGCCGGGCCCCGTGGCAGGTCGGGCAGGTCTTGGAATCCATGAACTCCTTGATCCATTCCACATCGCCGCCGGCTTCCAATTGTTTTTTCAAAAAGGTGACAATGCCCTCGAACTTGGTGTTCCAATCTTGGCCGGGATATTTGACCGATTTGACGGCTACTTCTTCTTGACTGCCGTTGAGGATCACTTCCACCGCTTCGGGCGGGATCTTATTGAACGGAGTGCTAAGCCCCACTTTGTACTTTTTGAGGATGCTCTCCAACTGTTTGAACACCCAAATGTCACGATATTCGCCCAATGGGGCAATGGCCCCGGCACTGATGCTGAGTGAATCGTCGGGCACGACCGAGCTGCTGGTGAACTCCTCGATCACGCCCAGTCCGGTGCATTTTTCACAAGCACCGTAGGGGGAGTTGAACGAAAACATATTGGGGGCTGGCTCGTCGTAGGCAATGCCCGAGATGGGATCCATCAAGAACTTGGAAAAATGGCGCACTTGGCCCTTATCGTCCAAGGTCATCATAATGCCCTTGCCTTCTTTGAGGGCGGTTTTGAGGGATTGGGTGATGCGGTAGCGATCTACCTCCCGCACAATGACCCGGTCAATGACCACCTCAATGTCGTGGATGGCATAGCGATCCAACTGCATTTTGGGAGAAATTTCCATTACCTCGCCATCAACGCGTACTTTGTTGTAGCCCATTTTGGCAATCTGGACGAACAATTCGCGGTAGTGTCCTTTGCGGCCCTTGACAATGGGGGCCAAAATGGTCATTTTTTGTTCGTTAAATTCGCTGAACAGGAAATCAATGATTTGATCCTCGCTTTGGCGCACCATTTTTAGGCCCGTCACGTAGGAGTAGGCCTCACCCGCCCGGGCGAACAGCAGGCGGAGGAAGTCATAAATCTCGGTCGTGGTGCCCACGGTGGAGCGGGGGTTGCGCCCGGTGGTCTTTTGTTCAATCGAGATGACCGGGCTCAGGCCGTTGATCTTGTCCACATCGGGCCGTTCCATGCTCCCGATAAATCCCCGGGCATAGGCCGAAAAACTCTCCATGTAGCGGCGCTGCCCCTCGGCATAAATGGTGTCGAAGGCCAACGAAGATTTGCCACTGCCGCTAATGCCAGTGACGACAATGAGTTGGTTGCGCGGAAAGCTGACGTCGATGTTTTTGAGGTTGTGCTCTCGAGCACCGAACACCTCGATACGCTCCTCTGAATGCTTGGTTGAATTAGCCACAATTAACCTCGGTTGTTGACAAACCGCGAAGGTAGGCCATCGTGACCAAAATGGGAAGGACAGCCCAAAATCTGTTAGGGATTCACGACCCAGACGAGGACGATTTGGCCGTCATGGCCCACTATTTTTCCCCTTATTGGTGCGCTATGCTAACACCAACAAGGGGAAAAAATCTAAAGAAGCACTCTAGGTAAGCTATTTTTTAAATTAGATAGCCGGATTGGCACGGCTAAAAATTATATTTAAATTTGACTATTGAAATGCTTTTAACGTCGTCTTCGGGACAACCTAGTTTTTTCATAGCCTCTTTATCGACTGTTTCGGAAGTCACAGCCGCCAGAAAATAACCATCACTTGTGGTCCCAATCACATTCGGTAGGGTTTTCTGGTACGTCAATCCGTTCTGGCCAGGTAATAATGCATCCATCACCTTGGCAGTATTGCTCTTGGCCGAGTAGATCGCAACATAAAACTTACCTTTGTACATGTACGAAAAATAAGTATATTCAGGTGTTTTGAAAAAATATCTAGCCTTGAGTTTATAATCCGCCAGTTTTTTTTTGATCTCCTTCGGATCCCGAATCGATGCCACTATATCATCAC
>JAYUVL010000190.1:0-4771 GCA_043754075.1 Cytophagales bacterium
CCCACGACTGGCTCACCATGCGGGCAGGCATAGCCGTCAAACAATTGACTGGCAAGCCGTTGGTGGTTCACATCCACTCGCTGGAAACCGACCGCGTGGGTCCCGGTTATGGCCGTAAGGTGGACAATGAAATTTACAAATTGGAATTTGAGGGAATGCTCAACGCCGATTTGATCATTCCGGTGAGCCATTACACCAAGTCCAAAATTTTGGAACATTATCCGGGAATTGCGGCGGATAAAATTTTTCCGGTTTACAATGCCATCGATGCGCCCGCAGACTTGGAACTGCCCGAAATGGGCAATGCCACCCCACTGGCACCATCCACCATGCGACTCGATGAACTGGGCGAGCCACAGGAAATGCAAGTAGTCATCCCCGCCCGCAAGATTGTCCTTTTTGTGGGCCGGGTAACCTACCAGAAAGGTCCGGAGTTTCTCCTCGAGACAGCCCAGAAACTGCTGGCCCAAGATTCCAGTATCATGTTTGTGGTAGCCGGCACCGGCAACCTACAAAACTGGTTGGCCCAAAGAGTGGCCGAAAAATCGATTGGGCAAAATTTTATTTTCATGGGCCACTTGGCCAAAGATCGGTTGACCGAACTGCTCCAACGGGCCAGTGTCTATTTTATGCCTTCCATTTCCGAGCCGTTTGGTTTGGCGGCCCTAGAAGCGGGCCAGGCAGGTGTGCCCAGTGTGCTCTCGCGCCAGTCGGGCGTGAGCGAGGTCTTGGCCAGTGGTGTGCTCACCGCCGATTGTTGGGATACCGACCGCTTTGCCAATTATATCCATGCCCTGCTCAACTACCAAGCTTTGCGCGAAATCTTGGCCGATGAAAACAAAGCCGCCATCCAGTCGTTGAGTTGGGACAAATCTGCCCTCGAGGTGCTCCATCTATACCAAACTTTGTTGGCCAACTGAAGCTGCTGGGCAACCTGTACCGGACTTTTTTAGTTTAAAGTATTCAGAGGCTAATCAAGCGAAACGTTTTTGACCAATGAACAAAATTATTGTCTGTCTATTTCTGCTCTTTGTCCCGTTGGTAGGGGCAGTGGCCCAAGATCAACTAGATTCACTCGAGATGAAAGTGGGCAAATATACGGGATCCTATAAAACGGGCCTGCGCCATGGCAAGGGCGCTTTCCGCTGGCCTGATGGCACTCGCTATGACGGCTTTTGGCGAAACGATATGATGGAAGGCCGGGGTACGTTCATCGCGGCGGATGGCACCAAATATGAAGGCGATTGGCTGGCCGGCCGCCGCCACGGCTTTGGCACCTACACTTGGGCCAACGGCGACAAGTACCAAGGTGAATGGGTGAGCGGGCGCAAAAGTGGGCTGGGCAAACTTGCTATGACCGACGGCAGCATCCATGAAGGCGAATGGCTCAACGACCAAGCCAATGGCAATGGCACCCATACTTGGAATGGTGGGACCAAGTACATCGGCGATTGGAAAAACAACCAACGCCACGGCCAAGGGGTGATGATCTACCGCGACGGGCGGATTGAGCAGGGCGACTGGCTGGCCGACAACTACGTGCCCTGCCAATGTACGGAAGCCATGATGACCACCAGCCAGATGTACCAAAAAGCGGATGGCGTTTTTGTGGGCAAAGTCACTGGTTTTCAAGAAATAACGGGCATCAAACTGGCCATTTTGGAAGTGACCCAATACTGGAAGGGGCGGCTGCTCCAAGGCCGCACCGTCTTCTTGCAAGTGGGAATGTCCTCTTGCGATTTGGTCTGGTTCAAAGATGAAGAATACCTCCTCTATGCCGTGGAAATAAGCAATGGGATCTTCAAAACCAACCGCTGTACCCGCACCGAGCGACTCGCCCGCGCCCAGTCGGAGCTGGCCGAACTGGCCAAATTGCCCTGCAAAGATGACAATGCCCAAGAGGATCGGGTGTCGCTATACGGCACTGCCATCATTGATTCCTCGCCGGTGTGTGGCTGCGACGGCATCACCTACAAAAACCCTGGCGATGCCCGCCGGGCCGGGGCGCGCTCGTGGAAGCTGGGCAAGTGCGCAACTCAGTAAGGCGCAGGCCCTGTTTGCCAAGGCCCCAAGATGATGCGCGCTGGCATTATCTTCGGGTTGGGCCGTTCAAATGGTTTATTTGGTGCCATTCTTACTGGCTGTCGCTTTTTTGTTTGGAAAGTGGGCTGGGAAAATCGGGCATTAGCTTAAGAACAATAAAATCAAAGCCTGGACAATGAAAACGCCAGTTAGAGTAAAGATATGTTGTATCAGTTCAATAGATGAAGCCCAAATGGCCATTCATCATGGCGCATCGGCGTTGGGACTGGTGGCCAATATGCCGAGTGGGCCCGGTGTCATTGCTGACGATCTCATCTTGGCAATTGCTAAAACTGTGCCCCCGGGTGTTTCAACCTTTATGTTGACCAGTGAGACATCGGCGGATCAAATTATTGAACATCACAAACGAACTTTGACCAACACCATTCAGATAGTTGACGAACTAAAAGCAGGAACTTACCAAGCAATCAGGCACGCATTGCCAGCGATAAAAATTGTCCAAGTAATCCACGTGATTGACGAAAAAACAATTGACGAAGCCGTCAGAATTTCAGCGTTGGTGGATGCCTTGTTGTTGGACAGTGGCAACCCAAACTTGAAAGTCAAAGAACTTGGGGGGACTGGCCGGGTCCATAATTGGACAATTAGTAGAAAAATTGTGGAGCAATCAAAAGTGCCGGTTTTTCTGGCCGGTGGACTAACCGTAGATAATGTAAGACAGGCCATTGAGCAGGTAAATCCTTTCGGACTTGATTTGTGCAGCGGCGTTAGGACTGACAACAAACTTGATCCCTATAAACTTGACAAATTCTTTGAAAACGTACAGCAATAATCCAGCCCCGGACACGGGTTGGCAGTAGGGTGGCTGGCGGTTCTACTTCAGTTTTTGTAGCACTACCTAGCTTTTGTGCGAGGGCTGAGCGGGCGTTTCCCCATGCCACACCATTGCCTCTATCCGATAGACACAAACCCAACAAACCGGAATTGATCAGCATTGACCATCAGTTCCCGATAAAAGCAAATCAGTGAAAATTACCAATAGCTGTCCAGTTAATTGCCCAAATCACTTTAACCTCCCTGTATTTTCATCTTTTTTTGTCCAATTGATATGTCCGAACTCGCCAAACTATTGCCCAAACTGCCCCTGTTTTATTCTTTGAGCTTTGACCAACTCGATTGGTTGACCAAGCGCGCCGAGTTTTTGCGGATGGGAGAGGGAAACCTCTTTTACGACAATACCGCTGCCCCAGAACATTATTTTTACATTTTGCTCGAGGGCGAGTGGTTAGTGACCCGCCAAATACTGGGCACCCAGCAGGTGCTTAGCCAACAAGGGGGATCACCAGGTGCATGGCATGGTGGGGTTGAATTGATCGAGGCAGTGGCCCCGGCCAAGGCCAAAGCCGTGACCGACTGTACCATCTGCCGGATCCACCAAGATGTCATGTTCCGGCTCATTGCTGAAAGCCCCGGACTGGCCAAGCACTTACTGGCTGGGTATGTGGAGGGCATCAAAAAGATACTGGATCTAATGGAGTGACAACCAATGATTTACATGTTATCTTTCCTGTGACCGGGGTGGTGTGTTCCATTCCGGTTTCTTTTTTGTCAAATTCAAAATTTTAGTTTGATATTTTGATGATATTAAAATGATAGCAAATTAAACTTAAGCTCGCCATGAAAAAGAACAGAATTACAAACCGATGTCAGGCTACACCATGCTGTTGGTTGAACTCGTATTGTTGCCCACCATCATTGGGATTGGGTTGCTCTTCGCCTTGGATCTGTGGTACACCTGAGGGGCATTGAGCTTGGTCTGGTTGATTTTGTTGGGTGGTTTTGGCGTAATCAACCCCAATGAATCGGCGGTGTTAAGCCTCCCTCGAACAGGGCAACTGGTTTGGGTAAACCGACCAAAAACAGTTTTGGCAATGGCGCATTCAGGAAATTAAATCCCGTCAATTGCCAAAATCACCCTAATCTAGTTGCCAATTTGAATTAATGGAACAATAATCGATGAAGGTGGTTAAGAAAATGGGTTGGGCAATGTTTCATCCTGCTTGATCCATTGTTTTCGATAAACCCCAAACTTTGGCCCCTGTCTTTTTTTCTCACCGGAGCCCATTGCCCCAACTACTTTTCATTGACTAGTTACTTTTTTGTTCAAAATGCGAAGTTGGTTGATTTCAGGCCTTCTTGCCCTGCTCATGGGCCATTGTATGGCCCAAAAATGGGTGCTCATTACCGGCAAAGTGATGTATCCTCGGGCCGATTCTTTGCGGTTTACCCAGCTTGCCAATTTTATTCACTACGAAAGCAATCCCAACTATGCGGCCAAGCCCGACAAGCTGGGCCGTTTTAGCCTGCGGATACCGCTTTCGGCCCCCAGTTATGGCGAACTGTTTTACAACGGTCACATGGCCACCTTATATTTGGTCCCCGGCGATAGCCTGCATCTCACTTTCGATGCCCAGCGGTTCAATGGCAGCCTCCAGTTCGCGGGCCGGGGTGCCGCGGCCAACCAGTACTTGGCTCAAAAATTTCTGCGATTTGAGGATGAACCCAAGATCCGGGTTTTCCCCAAAATGCTGTCCGATGCCCTGCCCAACGTATATCAGCATTTTGCCGACAGCCTGCACCGCGATCGGTTGGCCCTGCTAGAGAAATGGCGCGACAAACTGCCGACCCAGTTTCAAATGGACGAACAAGCCAATCTTTTTTACCAAAG
>JAYUVL010000191.1:0-14141 GCA_043754075.1 Cytophagales bacterium
GTATCTTTGACCAAGAGGCGGGCCCGGCGCACCGCCCCAGCCGGCACAGCAGCCAAGGCCGACTGGTCGCCCTCGCCCACATCTTCGTGCAGGGCCGCGTCGATGAACCGATCGATGGCTTCAGGTGTCAGGTAATTGTGTTCCACGCAGCAAAAATGCCTCTATGCGGGCTGATTTGCAAACCTAAGGCCACTAAGTTTTTGGGCAAGGGCTGGCAACTGTTCAATCTAGTGCTTAACTTCGCGTTCTTACTCCTGTTATGCAACTCAATATCTATTTGTTCGGGATTACCAAGGAGATCATTGGTGGTGGACAACTCGCTTATGTGGCCAAGCAGCCCTTGACCGTGGGGCAACTGCGGGCCGAACTTTGCCAACAATATCCGGCCCTGACCGCCCTGCGCTCGCTGGCCATTGCGGTCAACAACGACTACGCCGAGGAAGATCTGGCATTGAGCGCCTCCGACGAGATCGCGCTTATACCACCCGTGAGCGGTGGGTAAGCAAGGGCCACCAATGCGGCCAAATGCCAACCCTTGGCGTTCATTTAAGTAGTTTTTGAGTGTTAAATACACGGCTATCAGATACGCGCAAATTTGCCAGTCACGTTCCTTATTGGGCCTAGCCAACCATTCAAACCGCTGACAACCAGATGCCAGTTATCCAATATGAATACGACCCGGCCCATTTGGCCCGCTCCGAACCCACCAAATACCGGCCGGCCGATTTACCAGCCGGCCACACCATCATCAATATAGGCCCCCAGCACCCTTCTACCCATGGGGTGCTGCGCATGGAAGTGGTCACCGATGGCGAGCAAGTGGTGGATGTAGTGCCCCATATCGGCTATTTGCACCGCTGCTTTGAAAAACACGCCGAACATTTGCCCTACAACCAACTCATCCCGTTTGTAGATCGGCTCGACTATGTGGCCGCCATGAACAACGAGCACGCCTATGCAATGGGGGTAGAGAAATTGTTGGGCATCACCGACCGGATCCCCCGGCGGGTGGAATACATCCGCGTGCTCATGGCCGAACTCAGCCGCTTGGCCTCCCATTTCGTGGCCATCGGGACTTATGGCGTGGACATGGGCGCCACCACCTCGTTCCTGTGGCTTATGCGCGACCGGGAACATCTTTTACGGCTTTTCGAATGGGCGAGTGGTGCCCGGCTGCTCTACAATTACATTTGGGTCGGCGGGCTGTACTATGATCTCCCCCTGCAATTTGAAGAACGCTGTGGTGAATTTATCAAATACTTGATCCCAAAATTGGACGAACTGGACAAACTGCTGATCGACAACCAGATATTTGTTCAGCGGACGGCCAATGTGGGGGTGCTCCCGCTCGAAGTAGCAATCAACTACGGCATTACCGGGCCCATGCTCCGGGCCTCGGGCCTGCGCTATGATCTGCGGCGGATCGATGGCTATTCGGTCTATCCCGAATTGGAATTTGACATTCCCGTGGGCACGGGGGCACGGGGCACGGTGGGCGACTGTTGGGATCGGACGTATGTGCGGGCCCAAGAGTGCCGCCAGTCGGTGCGGATCGTGGAGCAGTGCCTCGCCCGCCTCACCTCTGATTTGCGCCGCACCCGCGCTTTTGACCCCCAAGAAGCGGTGCCCAAAAATCTGCGGATGAAAAAAGCAACCGACCTCTATTTTCGGGCCGAAAACCCCAAGGGCGAACTGGGCTTCTTTTTCCGCACCGTGGCCAACAGCGACGTGCCCGCCCGGGTCAAAGTCCGCTCTTGTTGCTTCGCCAACCTTGCCGTATTGGCCGATATTTCGCGGGGGGCTGCCCTGGCCGACCTGATCGCCATCCTGGGGTCGCTGGACATCCTGCTGGGGGAAATCGACCGGTAAATCAATTGCTTTCCACCGTGGTTGGCAAATGTGGATGTCTATTTGGGCAAGGCCCATTGCCAAATGACAGAGCGATCACTGATGGAATAGCATCAGACAGAACACTCCTTCGATCCCAAAACACAGGGAAATGGCAATTTATTAATCTTTCTGAGTGGTTTTATTAATCAATTTATTGGGCACATTGATTTTAATAGCGCACAAAAATACTGGTGGAATAAACCATTGGCTCAATAAGCCCCCTTAAACTTGCGCACAAACCACTCCACCGAGACCAGCAGCACCAGCACAAAAAACAGCCATTGGCGGTGCAAGAGTTCGCGCATCTCCTCGGTGGAGTGGATGATGCTGGCCGACTTCTCGGCACCCAGTTGTTGGGCCAATTGATCCAAGTTGTCTGGTTGATAAAACGCCCCCCCAGTTTGGGTGGCCAGTTGGCGCAGCATCCCAAAATCGGCAGTGGTGTTGAGAGCCTCCAACTGCATTTCCTTGACCGTAAACTCCCCCGAAGCCGACTCGGTTTTGCCATTCATCACGGTGGAGGCCCGGTAACGGTACACGCCCTGGCCCAAGCCCGACACCCGGTAGCGGAAACCTTCGGTGGAATTCACGTAGGTGTAACTGGTGGTTTTACCGGTTTCAGAGGTCAGAACCAGATCGACCTTTTGCCCGTAAATTTTTTCGTAGATGTCGTTATAGGCTTCGGTCTCAAACTCCACTGGATCGGAGCTGTAATATTCGCCCGAAGTGGGATAGACCCTAAACTTGCGCTTGTCAGCTTTGGCCGATAAATACTGGACAAGTTTGATCACCAGATCATCAAAAGCGGCGGGACCACTCGTCTTGACCGCCTCCTGTAAGCGCCACTGCCATAAGCCTTCGCCCAGCATGACCGACGTTTTGCGATCATCCGCTTCACCTACCACCAAGAGCGGCTTGGTAGTTTGTAGGGAGCCAACCCGCTGGTAGAGCAATACTTCGGAGCCAGCCCCGAGCCGAAAATTGCCAAAAGGAACCATTACTGGGGAAAACTTGGCCAAAGCGGCTTTGTTCTCGTCCGAAAAATTAAACTTGTTGAAATTGGTGTTGAACGAAGGAGTTACTTTATCGGTCTGACTACTGTTGGCATTGATGGTGACAGCGGCCCCGAGGCTATTGAAAGAGGACAGGCTGGTCTCACCGCCGTACACATACCAAACGGGCAGCGTCTTGGCCAATTCTTTTAACAGGTTACTGGCCGCAATGGAAGCATTGGAAGGCAATTGATGCGCCACAACCAAATCGTACTTTTCATTGCGCTTAAACTGATCGTCGGGGGTGATGTTGGGCATGTAGAGTGTCACTTGGTAATTCTCGTTTTTCTCTAGCGCAGTGCGGATCGCTTTGATGTCGGGATGGGGCGAAGGGGCCAGGATCAAGATTTTTTCGCGCCCGTCCATCACATCTACATACACGTGCTTGGTATTGTTGCGCGGGGTAAACTCGCCACTTAACGGGCTCACCGTCAGGACGTAGTGCTGCATTCCCCGGTCAGTGGCCGATAACACAAACTGGACTTGCTGCAAATCATTTTCTTGCCGAAAATTGATGCGCTTGGTTTCAAGCACTTTGCCATTTTGGGACAGCACAACGGTGGTTTCGCTGCCCGCAAAACCGGCGTTGCTAATTTCGGCCACAATGGGGAACTGGTTGCCCAAGTAGGCGATTTTATTGTGAAAGGCATTCTTGAGGCTCACATCGCGCTGGGGCAAGGTGTCGCCCATGCCGATGGTATAAATGCCCGTCTTGAAGGCGGTGTAAGTCGGTGAGGTTCCTTGGTTGTAGATCCCATCCGACACCAGTATCATGCCGGCGAGGTTCTTGTTTTCATAATTGCCCTGCACACGGCCCAACAGATCGCTCAGATTGGTGCTCGGCTGGTCGTAGCGCACTTGGGAAACCTCGCTGTACTGGCTTTTCTCAGCCAAACTTTGCACGCGAACCTCAAAATTATTGTCCCGGAGCTTGGCCGCCAGCCGATCCAGCTTATTGCCCAGATCCTTTAGCCGGGCACTGTCGATGACCAGTGGCAGCGACTGCGAGTTGTCCACCGCAATTACGATGGTGGGCTTTTCGGTAAAATTGCGGATTTGTCGCAAAAATGGCCCCAGCAATAGGAAACACAGGAAAGTGACCACGGCAAAACGCAGCGCGGCCAAACCACGGTTGATCTTTGCTCCCCAAACATTTTCTTTTTGGTACAACGCAAAACTGTAAAGCCCACCCACGGCGAGGCAAAGGGCAAAATACCACGGAGAATATTCGGTAACAAGCTGGTTCATGCGGGTTTTGTCAATCTTTGGCCTCGCTTTTGCACAACGGCCGACTGTAAAAGTAAGGCAACTTTGTCAGGAAGTAAAATCTTACTTTCCCTTTTTTGGCGTAAATTTCGGCCCAGAATGAATCAACGCGCCAAAATCGCCTTGTTTTCTGCATGAGCCAAACGACCCAACTGATTTGTCCAACCTTGGGCGACCTGCCCCAAACGGCCCGCCAGATCCTCGATTTTGCCGGGCCTCGTCGGGTTGCCCTGCTCAACGGTTCGCTAGGGGCAGGCAAAACCACGCTGGTGCAGGCTCTCTGCCGCCATCTCGGGGTGACGGACACAGTGCTCAGCCCAACTTTTGCGCTGGTCAATGAGTACCAAGGCACGATGGGTAACCCAGTTTACCATTTTGACTTTTATCGCCTCCGCCATGTGAACGAAGCCTTGGACATGGGAGCTGAAGAATATTTTTACTCAGGTGCCTATTGCTTTATTGAATGGCCCGAGCGAATAGTTGAGTTGTGGCCCGAACAATGCCTTCGGATCGATATCACCGTGGACCACGCCAATCAACGCTTGATAAAATTGACAAACTTATGACGGACCACCTGAAATCGGGAATCAAAAAATTGGCCCAAGAAAGCCAGATGTACCCGCAAGAAATGATGGTAAAAGTGCGCAATGATAGCGAGTCCTTGTCCATTGGCCTGCCGGTGGAAACCACGTATGGCGAAAACCGGATCCCCCTGCGCCCTGAATCAGTGTCGGTACTGGTGGCCAATGGCATCGAAGTAGCCGTTCAAGCGGGGGCGGGGCTGGCCTCCAGTTATTCCAACCGAGAATACAGTGAAGCCGGGGCCCATATCGTTTATTCGCCCGAAGAAGTGTATCAATCAGACATTATCCTGAAGATTGATCCGCCCACCCCCGCCGAGATCGACCTGATGAAACCGCGGGCCACCCTCATTTCGGCCTTGCAATTTGCCAAAGTGGACACCGAGTACTTTCATGCCCTGAACCGCAAGCGCATCACGGCAGTGGCCTATGAAATGCTGGAGGACGAGATAGGGAGCCTGCCACTGGTGCGGGCCATGAGCGAGATCGCGGGCAGCACGGCGGTGCTCATCGCAGCCGAATATTTGAGCAACTCCAATGGCGGCAAGGGCATCATCCTGGGTGGCATCACGGGCGTGCCGCCCACCAAAGTGCTGATCTTGGGGGCAGGGACGGTGGCCGAGTATGCAGCCCGTGCCGCCATTGGCCTCGGTGCTTCGGTCAAAATATTTGACGACAACCTCTACAAGCTCCGCCGCCTGAAGCACGCGCTGGGAGATCCGCAGCTTTACACTTCCACCATCGAGGCCACTACGCTGGCCCGGGCCTTGCGCACCACCAACGTGGCCATTGGGGCATTGCGCCACACCAACGGCCAGAGCATTTGCGTGGTCACGGAGGAAATGGTGATGGAAATGCGCCCCGGTTCGGTCATTATTGATGTCAGCATCGATAACGGAGGGTGTTTCGAAACTTCGGAGATCACCACTTACGACCGCCCCATTCTGACCAAGCACGGCGTGATCCATTACTGTGTGCCCAACATCGCCTCGCGGGTGGCCCGCACCGCCACCAAGGCCATCAGCAACATTTTCACCCCGATCCTGCTAAGGATGTCCGATCTGGGTGGGGTTGATGATATGATCTTCACCGATGAAGGGTTTGGCCGGGGGGTTTATTGTTTTCATGGGGAAACCACCAACGAATACGTTGGCCGACGCTACAACCTCAAATACAAAGAGCTTCAACTCATCATTGCGGCCAGCAAGCAACGATAATCTTGATTTCTAACACTGAAGTTGTTGTTAATTGACAACCAATCATTGACTTGTTGTCCAACCATTAAGACACACAAATAGCTATTTTTTGCTAATCAAAATAGTATTTTCCGTTTGATAAATAAGTAGCAAACGGCCTGCTCCTCATCGTGTCCCCGTTGTGCAAAATCTGAAACTTTGCACCAACAATAAGCGAAACGGTGTGACTGGCACCAAATAAGCCCCATTCATCGTAAAAAACCGTTGAGTGCATTATCCGACCATCAAAGGCCATTCTGCTCAAGACTTTCTTCTGTTTCCAATGACAAGTAAAATGAAGTAGCAAAGTAGTGGATTGTAAAGTGATTACCAAATTAACAGTTTGCTTAAACGGCAACGGCAGACTTCGCTTAAGTGAAGTCTGCCGTTGCCGTTCGTTCCCTTGGTGCTTTACATGGTGTTTTTGACCTTCAAATTTTTGTAGGGTTCAATTTGCATGTTGTAGAACATGAAGGACCATTTATCGGTTTCTTCTTCAATAATCTTGCTCGTCGGTTTGCCTCCGCCGTGCCCCGCCTGCTTTTCCACCCGGATCAGCACGGGGTTGGGGCCTTGGTGCTTCTCTTGCAAAGTGGCCGCAAATTTGAATGAGTGAGCCGGTACCACCCGGTCATCGTGATCGGCAGTGGTGATCATGGTCGCCGGATAGTTGACCCCAGCTTTTAGGTTGTGCAAGGGAGAATAGCCTGCCAAGTTCTTGAAATGCTGCAAACTGTCTGGCGAGCCGTATTCCACGACCCAGCCCCAGCCCACGGTAAACTTGTGATACCGGAGCATGTCCATCACCCCCACCGCCGGAAAGGCTACCTTGAACAGGTCGGGCCGCTGGGCCATGGTAGCGCCCACGAGCAGGCCGCCGTTAGAGCCGCCCTCAATGGCCAGTTTGTCCTTGTTGGTATATTTTTCTTTGATCAGGTATTCAGCAGCGGCAATAAAATCATCAAATACGTTTTGCTTGTTCAGCAGCATTCCCGCTTTGTGCCATTTTTCGCCATACTCGCCGCCGCCACGGAGGTTGGCCACGGCATAAACGCCCCCATTCTCGAGCAGCACCAGTTCGGAAGTGCTGAAATACGGGGTGATACTGATGTTAAAACCACCGTACGCATAAAGCAGAGTCGGGTTTTGGCCGTTCAGTTCCAGGCCCTTTTTGTGGGTGATGAACATGGGAACTTTGGTGCCGTCCTTGCTGGGATAGAACACCTGCTTGGTCTCGTACTCCTCCGGGTTGAACTGCACCTCGGGCTTGCGGAAGATGCTCGACTTGCCCGAAGCGATGTCATAGCGGAAAATGGTGGACGGATAAGTGAAGGAAGTGAAGGTGTAGAACAATTCCTTGTCGTCGGCATTGCCCCCAAAACCATAAGCGGATCCGATGCCCGGCAGCGGGATTTCGCGTTCCAGCTTACCCGTTTGGTCATATTGATAGACTTTGGTGGACACATCCTTAAGGTAAGAGACCAATACCCGGCCCCCGCTCGTCCCCACGTTTTCCAATTTTTCGGTTTTTTCAGCCACAAAATCGGTGGCTGCCGCCGGATTGGCTGGATCCACTAGGATCAACTTATAATTCGGGGCTCCCTCATTGGTGTTTACCAGCAATTTATCGCCAATGTTGTCAACCACATTGTAATTGTACTTAAATCCTTTGAATAACAGTTTAAACTCTTTGTCGCCCTTTTTAAGGTTTTTGTAGTAGATCTCAGCCCCGTCGGTGCCCTCCGATACATAGAGGAGCAGGAACGACAAATCTTCGGTCAAGCCAGCGCCATAATACCGGAGTGGGTGCTTTTTGTCTTCGTAAATCAATCGATCTTGGGCTTGGGAATCGCCCAGTTTGTGGTAATACACCTTGTGGAATTCATTTTTATTGGAGAACTCCTTGCCTTTGACCGGCGCATCGTAGCGGCTGTAATAAAAGCCTTGCTGATCCCACGAGGCGCCGCTGAATTTTACCCACTCGATTCTGTCGGACAATTCCCGCTTGGTGGCCACTTCCATCACCCGGATCTCTTGCCAGTCGGAACCGGCCTTGTTCACGGCATAGGCCAAATGTGATTTGTCGGGCGAAAAGCCAATGATATTGGCAGTGACTGTACCATCGGCCGACAATTTATTGGGATCCAAAAATACTTCTGGCTGTCCGCCTTCCCCTTTTTGGAAATAAGTGACCGATTGATTCTGAAGCCCATCATTTTTGTTGAAAAAATAATACTCCCCAGCCCGGAATGGTGCCGAATATTTGGGATAGTTGTAGATCTCCGAGTATCGTTGGCGAATTTTATCGCGGAAAGGAATCTTGGCCAAGTAATCAAAGGTGACTTTATTCTCCTCGTCGACCCAAGCTTTTACATTGTCGGCGGTATCATACTCCAACCATCGGTACGGATCCTCGATCTTGGTACCGTGGTAATCGTCCACTTGGGCCACTTTGGCCGTTTTGGGGTAGGTGAGCACAGGCATAGCGGTTTGGGATTGATCGGTCGGGCCGGATTGGCAGCTACCGAGTGCCAGCAAAAAGCCAGCAATGGGCAAATGGTATGTTTTCAAATGTTTAAGCATGTCGGTGAGCGGTTTGACAAAAATAACTTTTTCACGAAAAGTTTTGTTGGCAAAATAGCTTTTTGATGTGAGGGATGGGACGGTTTAAGCAAATTTTAAGTTTTGCGGTGCCTTCATCAGTCGCCCCATTGGGTAAATAGGCTGGTGGATCCCGGTTTGATCTGGTGACCAATGTACCCCCTCTGGTTTGGTAGGCCAACTGCCCCCGTCCGCTGAATTTTGTTGCCCCACAAGGGCCAAGAGCACGGATACAACATAAAGACGGTTTGCAGGTGAACCCGCAAACCGTCTTTATGCAGTGCCCAAATAGGCTCAATCCAATTTGAGCACTGCCATAAATGCTTCTTGGGGCACTTCGACGGAGCCGATCTGGCGCATCCGCTTCTTGCCCTCTTTTTGCCGCTCGAGCAATTTGCGCTTGCGGCTGATGTCGCCACCGTAACATTTGGCGGTCACATCCTTGCGCATCGCGCTGATGGACTCACGGGCGATGATCTTGGCCCCGATGGCGGCCTGAATGGCAATCTCAAATTGTTGGCGCGGCACGAGTTCTTTCAATTTTTCGCACAACCGGCGGCCCCAATCGTAGGCTTTGCCCCGGTGGACAATGGCCGAAAGTGCGTCCACGGTATCGCCGTTGAGCAGGATGTCGAGCTTGACCATTTCTGACGGGCGATAGCCGATCAGTTCGTAGTCGAGGGAGGCATACCCGCGCGAGATGGATTTCAATTTGTCAAAAAAGTCAAACACCATTTCGGACAGGGGCATTTCAAACACCAGTTCCACCCGGTCGGTGGTGAGGTAGGATTGGTTTTTCAGGATCCCGCGCTTGTCCATGCACAGGGTCATCACCCCGCCAATGTATTCCGACTTGGTGATGATCTGCGCCTTGATGTAAGGTTCCTCGATCCGTTCCAAAGTAGTGGGATCGGGCATTTCGGAGGGGGCATTCACCACCTGCATCTCCCGGCGGGTCGTGTAAGCGTGAAACGATACCGATGGCACCGTCACCAGCACGGTCATGTTGAACTCGCGCTCGAGGCGTTCTTGGATAATTTCCATGTGGAGCATCCCCAAGAAACCACAGCGGAAACCAAAACCGAGAGCGGCCGAGGTTTCGGGTTCCCAAACCAGCGAGGCATCGTTGAGCTGTAATTTCTCGAGTGAGGATCGCATCATTTCAAACTCGCTGGTGTCCACAGGGTAAAGCCCGGCAAAAACCATTGGTTTAACATCCGAGAAACCTTGGATAGTTTCTTTACAGGGATTCGCCGCGTGGGTGATCGTGTCGCCCACTTTTACTTCTTTGGCGGTTTTGATGCCCGAGATCAGATAGCCCACGTTGCCGGCCATGATCACCTCCTTGGGTTCTTGTTTCAGTTTGAGGATTCCGATCTCATCGGCATTGTAAGTCATGCCGGTATTGAAAAACTTAACTTTTTCCCCTTTGCGGATAGTGCCGTTCATCACCCGGAAATACACTTCCACGCCCCGGAAGGAATTATAGACAGAATCAAAAATAAGGGCTTGCAATGGGGCACTGGGGTCACCTTTGGGAGCGGGCACCCGCTCCACCACTGCATCGAGGATTTCTTTGATGCCTATCCCCTCTTTGCCACTGGCCGGGATGATCTCGCTCCGTTCACAACCCACCAAGTCCACCATTTCATCCTTCACTTCCTCGGGCATGGCCCCTGGCAGATCGATTTTGTTCAATACGGGGATGATGTGCAAGTTGGCCCCCAAGGCTAGGTATAAATTGGAAATGGTCTGGGCCTCAATGCCTTGCGCCGCATCCACGAGCAAGAGCGCGCCTTCACAAGCGGCAATGGATCGCGACACTTCGTAGGAAAAATCAACGTGGCCCGGGGTATCGATGAGGTTGAAAATATATTCTTCACCGTTGTAAAGATAGGTCATTTGGATCGCGTGGCTCTTGATCGTAATGCCACGCTCACGCTCCAAATCCATGTTGTCCAACAACTGGGCCTGCATATCGCGCTTGGCGATGGTATTGGTGTATTCGAGCAGGCGATCGGCCAAGGTGCTTTTGCCGTGGTCGATGTGGGCAATGATGCAAAAATTACGGATGTTCTTCATATCGGGCACAAAAATACAACAAGGCCGGCAATTATGCGCGCCGAACGGCGGCACATGGACCCATATCTTTGTTGCCCTAACTATTTGTTGGGAAAAAGGTTTCCCCCTTGAAATGCTTTGGCATTGGCCAAGGGGGAAACCTTTTTTAGGCTGACATAGGAATTTCCTCGAGTTCCCGCAAATTGGCGTACAATTCGTCATCGGTAAATTCGTGATCCTTGAGCTTACCGGCAAAATAATCGTCATACGCTTGGAGATCAAAATGACCGTGGCCGCAGAGGTTGAACAGGATTACGCGGCGTTCACCGGCTTCATCGGCAGCTTTGGCCTGCCTGATCACCGACGCGATGGCATGGTTGGCCTCGGGAGCAGGCAAAATGCCCTCGGCCTTGGCAAACAGTACCCCGGCGGCAAAACATTCCAGTTGCTGGATGGCCTCGGCCTCCACGTGCCCATCCATGATCAACTTGCTGATGATAGGCCCAGCCCCGTGGTAGCGCAGCCCGCCCGCGTGCACAGAGGGGGGCATAAAATTGTGGCCCAACGTAAACATGGGCATGAGCGGGGTCATGCCCATTGTATCGCCAAAGTCATAGCGGAACTCCCCTTTGGTCAATTTGGGGCACGACGCCGGTTCGCTGGCCAAGCAGCGAACCTTGCTGCCGTTGGTAATGCGCTGGTGGATAAAGGGCAGGGCCAGCCCGGCAAAGTTGGAACCGCCACCGAAGGGCGCAATGACCACATCGGGATAATCGCCCGCCATTTCCATTTGTTTGATCGATTCCAAGCCGATCACCGTCTGGTGCATCAGGACGTGGTTTAGCACACTGCCGAGGGCATATTTGGTGTTGGGATCCATGGCGGCCTGCTCCACTGCCTCCGAAATGGCAATGCCCAAGCTGCCCGGTGAATTGGGATCTTTGGCCAAAATTTGCCGCCCGGCGTTGGTGCGATCACTGGGCGAAGCAATCACCTCGGCCCCCCAAGTGTTCATGAGGAGCTTGCGGTAGGGCTTCTGCTGGTAGCTGACTTTGACCATGTAAACCTCCAGCTCGATCCCGAACATTTGGCAGGCAAAACTGAGCGCGCTGCCCCATTGGCCGGCCCCGGTCTCGGTCGTAATCCGCTTGGTACCTTCCATTTTGTTGTAGTAGGCTTGCGGCACGGCAGTATTGGGCTTGTGGCTACCTGCCGGGCTTACTCCTTCATACTTATAATAAATCTTGGCCGAGGTACCCAATGCTTTCTCTAGCCCATAGGCGCGGAACATGGGCGTTGGCCGCCAGATTTTATAGGCATCCCGTACCTCCTCGGGGATCTCGATCCAGCGCTCGTGGCTTACTTCCTGCTTGATCAGTTCCATGGGGAACAAAGGGGCCAATGCCTCGGGCCCGATCGGCTGCTTGGTGCCCGGGTGCAACGGGGGCAACATTTGGTTCATATCGGCCTGGATGTTGTACCATTGCCGGGGAATTTCGCTCTCGGGCAAAATTATTTTGCGGAATTTTTCCATGGGTAGTTCGGTCTCAGTTTGGGACTAGCAATTTAGCGGTGCCGGACCATAAAAACAAAAAGGCAAACCGAAAATCGGGATGCCTTTAAACTCAAACAAACAACTAATCAACCAATCAAAAATCTATACTAAAAAAGGTTTTTTCACCTTCTTTATCAAAACCTTCCAAAAGCACTTTGCCCCGTTTGCCTACGAGGGCGGACCGGAACCCGGCCAAATTGTCGACGGGCCGTTTGTCGACCAGCGTGATCACAAAGCCGGCCTCTATTTTCTGGGCCCTGAGTTTGCCTTCCCGCAAACGGATCACTTTGACTCCCCCATTGATTTTTAACCGCCGCTTGTCTGCCTCGGTCAACTCCCCAATATCAGCCCCTAAATCGGACATTGTTTCTACGGTATTGACCACGCCCAAACTGTTGTTTTTGCTCTTCAACAAAACGTTAATTTGGGTTCGTTCGCCTCCCCGCTCCACCGTCACTACAATCTTTTCGCCGGGCCGGTGGCGGGCCACCAACTCCTGAAGCGCCGCCACGGTGTTCACCACCGAACCATCAATGGCTGTGATTACATCACCAATTTCTATGCCAGCCTCAGCCGCTCCACTGCCCGGATTAATGCTGGCGACAAAAACTCCGCCCACCCGCTTAATCTGCTGTTCTTGGGCCAGTTGGGTGTTTACCTCGCGGATGCTCACCCCGAGCAGTGCCCGCTGGACTTCACCGTGCTTGACCAGGTCTTCGGCCACTTTTTTGGCCAAGGTAGCGGGCACGGCAAAAGAGTAGCCGGCATAGCCCCCGGTGCGGGTCGCGATGGCCGTGTTGATACCGATCAGCTCGCCCCGGAGGTTGACCAGTGCGCCCCCGCTGTTGCCCGGGTTTACGGCCGCATCGGTCTGGATGAACGACTCGACGGACAACCCGTCGGCATTGCGCAGGATCTGGATGTTGCGGGCCTTGGCACTCACTATCCCGGCCGTGACGGTAGAAGTAAGATCAAACGGATTGCCCACGGCCAGCACCCACTCGCCAATCTGCACTTGGTCGGAGTTGCCAAAAACCATGAATGGCAAGCCTTCTTCTTGGATTCTGATCAAAGCCAGATCGGTGGTCGGGTCTTCGCCGATGATCGTGCCCTTGTAAGAGCGCTTGTCATCCAGCACCACTTCGATCCGCGTGGCACCTTCCACCACGTGGAGATTGGTCAAGATATACCCGTTCTCGGCAATGATCACGCCCGAGCCCGAACCCCGGTCGCGCTGTTCTTCGCCATCGTCGCGGAACATATCGAGGATCTCAGCGTGCCCAGCAGCCGGGCCGCCCACTTTGATGTGTACCACTGCCGGAGTGGCCAGCCCAGCCGCATTGACAAAATTGAGCCCATCGGGCACCACATATTGCTTGGCATTGTCCACCGATGGGGCCACCGAGGTAAACTTGACTGGCTGGTTGCCCGAACGGGGCGAGGGGGAGGCCGAACTAGGCCCGACCAAATAGAAATAAGTCCCCAAAGCCAAACCGGCCCCAAGCGTAGAAGAAAAAAGAGATACCAAGATCAGAGACTTCGTGTTCATGCGAAAAAATAGTTGGTTGACAAACTAAATGTACTTACTCAACTGTGATTACTCATTAAAACAGGATCAATGTAATTTATGTATTTTATTTCGCAAAAAAACAAATATTCTATTTTTTTTGCATTTTTAGCTCAATTTCTTGCTGTAAGCTCAGATAATCCGCTGTTTTGGGCAGGATCTGCAACGCTCGGACAATGTCGGCATAGGCACTGCCGTACTTTTGGGTGTTGTAATAAATGACCGCCCGGTGGTACAGTGCCTCAGCGTATTGAGGATCTAGGGTGATGGCCCGGGTCACCTGCTCAATGGCACCCTTCTGATCGCCAAGCATGAACAAAGAAAAACCCAAAA
>JAYUVL010000192.1:0-11219 GCA_043754075.1 Cytophagales bacterium
AAATTGCCAAAATTGCAATCAAAAAAGGGCTAGATAATGAGTTCGTTTCAGAATTAACAGGATTAACAGTTGAACAAATAAAACAACTGCGTAACGAAACAAAGAGAAACTGATGAAAACATTGTGTTTATGAAAAAGAGGCAAAAGTGCTAAATTTGGGCTAAGGTGCTATTTAGGGGCTTTTGTGGTAAATGAAATCGCAACGGCGAACCGTTTTGTGCTTTAAGTCCCCTTCTTCATAAATACTTTTCCGTTGTGGGTTATGCTAAAACAAAGGTTAAAACGAAACTTTTAGATAAAAATTACGTAACTTGCTAGAACTAAATTGTATAACAATGAGAACACTCAATATTGCCATATCAGACATAGAGTACAACAAGTTTGGCATCAAAACTGAAAAATTAAACTTTACAGAGTTCATAGAACTTGTTAGTAGAGAATTGATGCGTCAAAATATAGATAGGTGTATAGAACTCGCAGAGAAATACGGTCTTTCTAAAATGACAATGGACGAAATCACTAACGAAGTAAAAGCAGTACGCCAAAATGCAAAAAATAGTAATTGATACAAATGTAGTGGTATCTTCCCTCATACAACGAAGTTATCCTTATCGCATTGTTTACGAACTGTTTGTAGCAGACCAATTTGAATGGTGTATTTCCGAACAATTACTGGCTGAATATTACCAAGTTTTAGCACGCCCAAAATTTGCCAGATTTCAAGATTTTTTTCATAGAGCGGAAAGTCTATTGGCAGAAATTGAGAGAAAAGCACAAAAATATGTACCTATCATAAAACTTGACTTGATTTCAGACAAAGACGACAACATGATTTTAGAACTTGCAGATGTGTGTTTGGCAAATTTTGTTGTAACAGGAAATTCAACAGATTTTACTTTTGCAGCTTACAAACAAACTAAAATCGTAACGCCTAAAGAATATTGGGAAACCTATCAACCGCAAGAATAAGCACAAACCCGAAACGCGGACTTGCGGGCTAGGGAGGAGGGCCGGCCCTCAGGGGAGTCCTTCTGGTCCCGGCGGCGGCTCCTCACTGGCACACTGGCCGGCGAAATCGGGCCGAGCAGCGCTGGGGCAACAGCAATGCCTACGGCTTGGCGGCGGGCAACTCTACTCGGGTGAAGACAAAACCACGCTCGTGGCTACGCTCTTCAAACCCAATCTCGAGGCCCATCAGAAACAACATTTGCCGCTTTTCGTACACCAAAGGGATGTCGGCAAACCAATAAGTGCCATCGCCCGCTTTGGGTTTGTCAAAACCCAGGCGGTACTTGACCCCGCCGCAACCCGTGCCACCTTCGGCCATCACCCGCAGGGCATAACCTTCGGGAATGTTTTTGTGTTGCATCAGGTAGCGGATCTCTCCGGCAGCCTGCGCTGAAATGGATATTGGCTCTATCATGGGCATTGTGGGCATGGTGGTTCCATTTGATCTTGTTTTCCCCAAACCAGCCTGCGACGGAACGGCCCGGTCTGCGATTTGGCCCAACCGAAGGCCGACTGGTCCCGATTGGTAAAAAATAAACCGTTGAAAATCAAGGATGCCCCTCCTTTCGCTTGGTCAATTCATTTAATCTTGGCAGAAAACACTAAATTAACCGAGTAAATCTAAAAATGGTTTTAGTTTTGTCATCTTTAGTGCGTTTCAAGCGTACTCCCAAACATTTTACTTGCATGGAATTTCTGACCGAACTATTGAAACTAACCATCCCGGCCGCCTTGGTGCTGTATGGCATGTACCTCACCACCAAGTCATTTCTCAACAAAGATTTTGAGCGGCGGCTCATGGAGCTCAAGGTCAAATATGCCGAATCGCTGATTCCCATGCGGTTTCAGGCGTATGAGCGCATGGCCCTGTTCTTGGAGCGGATATCGGCCCAGAATTTGGTCGTCAGGCTGACCGACAACTCGCTCAAGGCCCGGGAACTGCAGCAGATGATGATGGACGAGATCCGCAGCGAGTTTTCCCACAACCTGTCCCAACAAGTTTATATGAGCGACGAGGCTTGGGCCCGGATCCGTGATGCGATGGAAACCATGATCTCGGTGATCAATCAAGCCATGGAAGGGCTGGACAAAGATGCCCCCGCCCTCGAGCTGTCCAAGAGTATTTTCAACACGCTCATTGCCCAAGGGGGCGAAGAGGTGACCGCTGGGGCACTGCGCTTTATCAAGCAAGAAGTGCGCACGTATTTCTAAGCGACCAGGATTGGCGGGAACGCTGCTTGCCCACTCCCGGGCACAAAAAAACCGTTTGGGCCATTTTCCAGACGGTTTTTGGTTTCACTCCCAATGGGATGCTAGATCGGTTCTTTCTCCCGCTTTTTGGTCACAATGCTGATCCGGGGCCGTGCTTCCTGCATCACCGTGGGTTTGGCCCGGTCTTTTTCACGGAGCATGATGTTGGCCTTGATCCGCATCCAGCGTTCGTAGAGTTTTTCGCGGAGGCTAAATGCTTTTTGTGGTTCGGGCTGGGCTTCGGGCTGGGCCAAGTCTTCTTTCTTTTGTTGGGGATCGTAGAGCATGGCGGTGCACAGGCAGTTCGTTCGGTTTTTGCTCATCAATATTTCGTAGTTGACGCAGCTCTTGCACCCGTTCCAGAACTGGTCGTCGTTGGTCAGCTCCGAATACGTGACGGGTTCATAGCCGATCTCCGAATTGATCTTCATCACGGGCAAGCTGGTGGTGAGGCCAAAGAGTTTGGCTTGGGGATATTTTTCCCGGGAAAGGGCAAACGCCACTTGTTTGATCGTTTTGGCCAGTCCCGCCTTGCGAAACTCCGGGTTGACGATCAAGCCCGAATTGGCCACATAGTTGCCGTGTCCCCAAGTCTCGATGTAGCAGAAACCGGCAAAAACGCCCGTGTTGGAAAGGGCAATGATCGCTTTGCCCTCACGAATTTTTTGTTTGATGTATTCGGGGTCACGCTTGGCGATGCCCGTGCCACGGGCTTTGGCCGACTCCTCGATCTGGCGGCAGATTTCAAGTGCGTACACCAAGTGTTTTTCTTCAGCAACCTGAACAGTAAATTCCATTTTGTCGATCAATGGTTGGTTAAAGTGAATATTGAGGATAATAATGTTGGTAAAAGGGCCAAGGCTCAAGGTAGGCCCAAAACGCAGACCAGAAACCGCAACAGGATATTAAATGATTGCGAAATTTGAGGAGAGGGCGGCCCGGAGACGGCCCCTTAATGTGCAGCCCCTACGGGCGCAAACAACTACTGGGCCTGCACAGCAGGACCAAAGGTGGGTTTGACAAGAAAATCGGCGGGTGAATGTCCATCATTTTGAAAACAGCGGCACAAAGTAATTGCTTTTCTTATTCATTGCAAGATATGTAACGCAATCGCCCCCCAAAAGTTGTGAATCATGGCACAAAGCTGACATACGCCCGGTCGTCGAACGAGAGGTGGCCCGGTTGCACCCCCTTGGTGGCCTTAAAACGGCGAAAACACAGCGGGTCGTCGTGGAGCACAGCTTGCAAATGGGCTTCGGTGGCCGCCAGCGAAGGGAACAGCCTCGGGTAGCCGTCAGAAGCGAGCACCACTTCTTGGCAATCGGCCGGCACCGCCACCACTTGGATCAGCGAGGTGGGCACGGGGAATCCGTCCAGCACGGCACTGGCATACTCCCCAGCGGTAGCGTTGTTGTGGAAGGCCGCCATGCGCGTGAGCAAGGGCATGATAAACGCCCGGCCCACATCTTGCTGCCTCAATTGATCAATGGTCTGGCCTTCGAGCAGCATGAGTTCAAGGTACATGGCCCGAGCATTGGCATTAACAGCCTCAACGAGATTTCGGGGCTGAAAAGCTTGGCCATCGATCAGGTGAAACGAATCGCCCACGCGCCAAATCTGGCGGTGGCGGCGGTGGTATAGGATCAGCGAACCGCAGATCCGCTCCACTGGGTGCTGGCGCAGGTGCTCCACCAGCCCATGGGCCTGATAGTGGGCCGCGATCTGCCCGGTCAGGTAGCTTACTGCGGCGTGGGCATCCAGATCGGTGGGGAGCCAGGCCAAGGCCCCGGCCAACAACTGGGCCGCCATCTTGCCGGGGGGCAGGCCCTCGTAGCGGCGGTTGGTTTTGCTGGTGGCTCCGTCGATGATGGCCACCAAATCGTCGGTGATCACTATTTCATCTTCGCAGTCAATGGCATGGCCCGTTTTGCCTTGGATCAATTTTTCAATGATGTGCATCAGTGGCAGTATAAAATCATTAGAAAAGCAAAACTTTGGCCAAGTTCGGCCACTCACCAACGGCTTGACTGAGTTTTGCCCCCGGAACTCACCCCTGCCATTAAAAAAAGAAGCAACTTTTACCCAAAAACTACGTAGATTATCCCTAAATTGCACCGCTAACAGCAAATAGCGGTGTTTTCCAGCATCAACCTCCATTTTCCACTTATTTTTTGACAGCATTTAGCTCGTTGACTGATTTGTTGTTTCCAACTAATCAGGCCGAACACGATCTATTTAAACTGCGCTTCTTTTGGCCGGTATCAAAAAACACAAATTTTATCCATGTCCAATTTTATAGTCAATTAATGATGTATAAGAACCAACGTACTCTCCAAGTGCTGGGCTTACTGCTCGTGGCATTTCTTTCCGGCCCCCAACTCCAGGCCCAAGAAAAATGGGACCTACAAAAGTGCATTGATTATGCAGTGGAGCAAAATCTCCAGCTGAAAATTGCAAAAATCCAGCAGGACATCAACGAGGCCAACTTGTTGCAGTCGCGGATGAATCGGCTGCCCAACCTCAACGCCGGGGCAGGCCAGCAATGGAACTTTGGCCGGTCGATCGACCAGTTTACCAACACGTTTACCAATCAGCAGGTGGCCAACTTTAATACTTCCATCAGCACCAACTTTACCTTTTTCAATGGGTTCCGGCAGGTGAACACGATCAAGCAAAATGCGGCCATCCTCGATGCCAGCCGTTCTGATGTTGCCCAGGCCAAGAACGACATGATGCTCAACATTGCCAATGCCTACCTCACTATTTTGTTCAACCGGGAATTGCTGGGCGTGGCCCGGATCCAGTTACAAAATACCCAAGAACAACTGGACCGCACCCTGCGCCTGATCGATGCGGGGTCGTTGGCCGAGGCCAATAAATACGACATATTATCGCAAAAGGCCAATGACGAAAACCGGATCACCCAAGCCGAAAATAATGTGGACATTGCCTTGGTCCGGCTCAAAATCTTGTTACAACTTCCGGTCGAGACCCCGATCGAGATTGTGGTTCCCCAACTGGTCGATCCCAATGCTACGGATGTCATCATGACTCCGTTAAGTATCTACCAGTTGGCGCAAGGAACCCAGCCCAACGTGGTGAGCGCGGACAAGAACATTGAAGCAGCCGATTTGGCCATCGCCATTGCCCGGGGCAATTATATGCCCACCCTTTCTGGTAATGGATCGATGTCCTCGGGAACGTCGAGCCAAAATTTGGATCGTACTACCTTCACACTTAAACCATTTGGCCAGCAGATCGACGAAAACTTTCGGCAAGTGATCGGTTTTCAGCTCCAAATCCCAATTTTCAACCGTTATCAGATCCGGAATGCCGTCACCACCGCCCGCCTCCAGCATGATCGGTCCAAATTGCAGGCTGAAAATGTGCGCAACGTGCTGCGGCAAACCATCGAGCAGGCCTACGCCGATGCCAAAGCCGCCCAGCGTTCTTTTATCTCCAACCAAACCCGGGTGGCGGCCCTTACCCAATCACAGAAAGTAGTGGAGGAGCGTTTCAATGTGGGCGCAGCCAACTCGCTCGATTATGCGCTGGCAAAAAACAACTTGGCCATTGCCGAATCGGAATTGATCCGCTCCAAGTTTGATTACATTTTCCGCATTAAAGTCCTAGATTTTTACGCTGGTAAGGGCCTGACCCTGTAACTAGCTCGGTTGGTTGGGCTCGGGGAGTTTTTCACCGGCCCACCCTCCCATCAAATGTTTAGCAATACTTTCGGCCTTTGAGCACAAGAAGGTAAATGGAATAAGATATACACTTGACACTCGTGAAGCAACAAAACAATCAACTTAATCATGGCAAAGCCGCGCAAAAACAACCGTACTTTATTTATTACGATCGGAATTATCTTTGTTTTACTTATTGGGGGGGCAATTTTAGCCCGGCAAATGGGTTGGATTGGCGGGAAAAAAGCAGTGGAAGTGGAATTTGCCAATGCCAAACGCTCAGAAATAGTGGAAAAGGTGAGCGCTTCGGGCAAGGTCCAACCCGAGATTGAGGTCAAAATCTCGCCTTTGGTTTCAGGGGAGATCATCGATGTAATGATCAAAGAGGGGGATTCGGTGGTGCGCGGCCAAGTACTGGTCAAGATCAAGCCCGATAACCTCAAGTCGGTACTGGACAGGGTAACGGCCAACCTTAACACCCAAAAAGCCAATTTGGCCCAGTCACGGGCACGCATGGAATCAGCGAAAGCAACTTTATACCGCCGCAAGCTAGAGCTGGATCGGAGTAAAACCCTCAGTTCTCAAAAAGCCATTTCTACTTCTGATCTGGAAACAGCCCAAACCAATTATGATGTGACCATTGCCGATCTCAAATCGGCCGAAGAGAGCATCGAAGGGGCACGTTACGCGGTGCTGAGTGCCGAGGCGCAAGTGAAAGAAGCCAACGAAAACCTATCGTTTACCACCATCGTTGCTCCAATGAACGGCATAGTGTCCAAGTTAAGTGTGGAAAAGGGCGAGCGCGTAGTGGGCACGTCCCAAATGGCGGGCACGGAAATTTTGCGCATTGCCGATTTGGGGGTCATGGAAGTACGGGTGGAAGTCAATGAAAACGACATCATCCGGGTGGCCAATGGTGACACGGCCATTGTTGAAGTGGACTCGTACGCTTATAAGGAAGTCAAATTTCGGGGAGTGGTCACTTTGATAGCGAATAGTGCCAAAGAAGTGGCAGGCCAAAGCAGTGATGCCATCACGGAGTTTGAGGTGCGGATCCGCATCTTGCCCGAATCGTACATGGCCCTGCAAAAAGAACGCAATGGAAAATCTCCGTTCCGCCCCGGCATGACGGCCAGTGTGGAGATCATCACCGACCGCAAAAGCGGTGTGCTAACGGTGCCTTTGGCTGCCGTTACTACTCGGGAGGACAAAAAAGACGAGAAGGACCCTACTGGCCAGCCCGGCCAAAACACCAATGTGACCAACCAGAATGCCAAGCCCGAAGAGAAACAAAAGATCAAAGAAGTGGTTTTTGTCAACGATAACGGAGTGGCCAAAATGGTGGAAGTAAAAACTGGCATCAGCGATTATGACAACATTGAAATTCTCTCGGGCATCAAAGAAGGGCAACAAGTTATCTCGGGGCCTTTTCTGGCGGTTTCCAAGACCTTAAAAGATGCCGAACTGGTGATCAAGAAAGAAGAGAAGAAAAAGACCGGGGAGAAAGAGGGCGACAAGTAGTCCAACTCTACCAAAGAAAGGCCGGAACGTTCGATGGAACATTCCGGCCTTTCTTTTTGGCTGCGGGCCTACTCCTCTTCTTCAACGACTGCCCGGCCATTGTTGATGCCCTTCATGATACCTCGTTTGGATTCGCGGATGAAACTGAGGACCTCGTCCCGCTCGGTTGATTGGGTCACCTCGGCCTCGATCATTGACAAAGCTTGGCTATTGTTCAGCCCGCTCTGGTAAATGATCCGATAAACTTCCTTCAGATCGTTGAGTTGATTGGTCGAGAATCCCCGCCGTTTGAGGCCTATGGCATTCAGGCCGACGAAGGTAAGCGGCTCCCGAGCGGCCTTGGCATAGGGGGGCACATCCTTGCGCACCAGCGATCCGCCCGAGATCATCACGTGCCGCCCGATCCGGACAAATTGGTGCACCGCGCTGGTGCCGCCAATGACAGCAAAATCGCCGATTTCGACGTGACCCGCCAATTGCACCGAGTTGGCAATCACCACATTATTGCCGATCACACAGTCATGGGCCACGTGAACATAGGCCATGAGCAAGCAATTGCGGCCAATTTCAGTCCTGAACTTGTCCTTGGTGCCCCGGTTCAAGGTCGCACATTCACGGATAGTGGTATTGTCGCCAATGATGACAACGGTGTCCTCCCCATCAAATTTAAGGTCTTGTGGAATGGCTGAAATGGAGGCTCCAGGGAATATTCGGCAGCTTTTGCCAATTCTAGCTCCTGAAAAAATAGTCGTATGTGAACCAATCCACGTGCCATCGCCGATCTCTACATTGTCATAAATAGTGGCGAATGGCTCAATGGTCACATTCTGGCCGATTTTTGCGCCCGGATGAATATATGCCAAAGGTTGGTTCATTGCATAGGGTTTAAAGAATCTGCCACTATCGGCATTGGTTCGGGATGATTGGCCACTGCGGTGGGTTTGTTTTTGCGCACCAAACTGGCAGTCAACAAGGCTTCACATACCAGCGCCCCGGCCACAAAGGCTTGGCCCTTCATTTTGAGGATGCCCCGTTTGATGGGGCCCAACAGTTCACAGCGGAGAATCACCGTGTCGCCGGGCTGGACCATCTTTTTGAACCGACAGTTTTCAATGGCCAAGAAATAGGGCCAGTAATTTTCTGGCTTGTCCACCGTGCTCAAGGCAAAAACGCCCCCCGTTTGGGCCAATGCCTCCACTTGCAGTACCCCAGGCATGACTGGGTTGCCGGGAAAATGGCCAACAAAATAGGGCTCGTTCATGGTCACGTTTTTCACGCCCACCACTGAATTGTGATCGATGTGCAAAATCTTGTCCACCAGCAACATGGGGTAGCGGTGGGGCAATAGTTTCATGATCTGGTTGATGTCCATCATGGGCACATTGAACGGATCATAGGCCGGCATTTGGTGGGGCGAAGCCTTCCGCATAACGCGCTTGATTTTCCGGGCAAAAGCAACGTTGGCTTTGTGGCCGGGGCGGGCTGCCAAGATTTGGGCCTTTAACGGTTTGCCCACTAGGGCCAAGTCCCCCACCAGATCGAGCAGTTTGTGCCGGGCTGGCTCATTTTTGTAGCGTAAGTCCACATTGTTCAAAATCCCCTCTTTCTGGACATGGACTTTGGGTTTGTGAAACAGGCCCGCCAGATAGTCCAACTCATCATCTTGCACTACCCGATCAACAATCACGATCGCATTGTTGAGGTCTCCGCCTTTGATCAGGTTGTTTTTGTAGAGCATCTCGAGCTCGTGCAAGAAACAGAAAGTTCGGCACGAGGCAATCTCGGTCGAGAATTGGGCAATGTCGTTCAGCGTGGCGTGTTGGCTGCCCAGTACTGGTGAATTGTAATCCACCATGACCGTGAGTCGGTAATCGTTGAGGGGTAGGGCTGCCAATTCCACATTACGGTCGGGTTCAGCATAAAAAATGCCCTCCGAAATTTCAAAGAAATCGCGCAATACACCTTGTTCTTCAAAGCCGGCTTCTTGTAGGGCATTGACAAAAAACTGCGAACTGCCATCCATGATGGGCGGCTCTGGGCCGTCGAGCTGGATCAGCACATTGTCCACTTGTAGGCCAGTGAGCGCGGCCAATACATGCTCTACAGTATTGATCCGGGCATCTCCTTCCTCAATGGTCGTGCCCCGTGAAACGTCCACCACCAGATCGGCATCGGCATTGACGGTGGGCGATCCGGGCAAATCCACCCGCTGAAATTTGATACCGTGGCCGGGCCGGGCGGGCACAAAGGTCATATTGGACACTACCCCGGTGTGCAAACCTGCCCCGGAAACGGTGACAGTTTTTTTGATAGTATGCTGTTTGGTGTTCATCAATCTAAATAACGGTCAGTTAAACTTTACCTGCTCCACTTTCTCTTTCTTTGACCATGTTTTCCAAGTGGCGAAGCAAAGTGGGCATCCGGCGGAAAGCGGCATACGCTTTAAAATACTCTTTTACATCTATGGCTGGGGAACCAACTAAAGCCGTCCCCTCTTCTTTTATGGTCTTGATAATGCCAGCTTGGGGGCCAATGCTGGTGCGGGCGGCCACTTTGATGTGCCCACTCATGCCCACTTGGCCCGCAATGACACATTTTTCGCCCAGTTCGGTAGAACCCGAAATGCCGGCCAATGCCGCAATCACCGTGTGGCGGCCTACGCGGACATTGTGGCCGATTTGCACCAAATTGTCCAGTTTAACCCCTTCAGCCACGACGGTGGAGCCCATAGTGGCCCGATCAACGGTGGTGTTGGCCCCGATATCGACGTAGTCTTCCAAGATGACATTGCCCAACTGGGGCACTGGCCGGTAAGAGCCGTCGGCTTGGGGAGCAAACCCAAACCCGTCGCTGCCGATAACGGCGCCCGAGTGGAGGGTGCAGTGCCGCCCAATCACACAGTCGGCGTAGATCTTGGCCCCAGAATAGATGATGGTATTGTCGCCAATTTGCACATTGTCGCCGATATAAGCTTGAGGATAGATTTGCACATTGTCCCCAATCCGGACATTGTGGCCCAGATAGGCAAATGCGCCCAAGTACAATCCATCGCCGTAGGTGGCCGTTGGAGAGATAAATGAAGGCATTTCGATGCCAGATTTCGCCCCTTTGGTGAGTTTCTGGTATTGCTCCATGAGCCGGGAAATGGCTGCGTAGGCATTCTCAACCACGATCAAAGTACTGGCAATCGGCTTGCGCGGTTGAAAATCACGGTTGATAATGAGCGCGGAGGCTTGGGTGGTATAAGCGTAGTTCTCATACTTCATATTGGCCAGAAAGGCTATCTCACCGGCCTGTGCCTCTTGGATCTTACCTATCCCGAATATTTTTTTGGTTGCATCGCCCCTAATTTCGCCCTGCAAAACCTCGGCAATTTGCTGAATCGTAAATTCCATCTGCATTTTTCAGTACTAAAAATTTCGATTGATAAAGCACCTTGATTTCTCTTGGCTTTGGATCGGCCCAGCACAATACTTCCCCCGCTCAGGAATCCATTTGCCTGCTCGGAACTATGAACGCAAAACCCTCAATCTTGTGAACGTCAAGGATTTAAGGTTTGTATTGTGCGCTTGCTCCAGATATTTCCAAAAAAACTTCACAAAGTTAAACATCTTTAGGGTAGCACAAATAGTATTTTTTCACAATTTTGGTTAAGGCTTTGATATTGGGCAGATCCGAGGCCTCAGCCACATCCACCACTTGTCCTTTATTGGTAACAATCAGAATACCAGCATCCTCTTTGGGCTGATAGGC
>JAYUVL010000193.1:0-13126 GCA_043754075.1 Cytophagales bacterium
CTCTTAATTCTAACTTCTTTTTCATTAGCGATGTCGCTTGCTTGCTTTTCTGACGCACCAAGGGTAACAGTGCCCAGTAGCATATTATCTACCTCGTTAACAACAGTTCTGGTGGTGCCGTTATACAGATATCTCCCAACTGCAACAACCGCAGTAACTCTCAGCGGTGAATCAGTCGAAGATTGAACGGGTGAATCAAGCGATTTATTAATCAGCTCACTCCCCAAATAACCGTCTTTTTGTTTCGGATTCAAGGCGGCACCTAGCACAATAGAACAATTTGCAAAGATGATCGCCACTAAGGCGATTCTTACTCGTGTATTCTTTTTCATTTTGTAAGAATTTAAGGTGATGCACAAATATACACACACACACACACACGTTAAATTTTGTTAAATTTTGTTTTGTCCGGTGAAACTGCCTGAAAATCAGATTGGTTTGCAAATTCCTTGTCTTTTCCAAAAATTTACAAGTCGTATCTGGCCGTCCTTTGAGCTGCCATCCGCCCGCAATGGTTCTTTGAGCTACTTGCCAGCCTGCACCTTGCAGTCCAGCTTAATGATCAGTTTTTGCTTATATGTAAGCAACGTAGCACGGTTTCGGGCACGTCACCGGATCGGCGGCAGCCCGCGTGGGCCAGCGCCAGCGCAAAGAACGCCGCAGCGGCCAGCCTTTGGCAATTTTTCCTGGTACTTTGGTTTTGGTATTGACCTACTGGGTGGTGGTGGGCAGCTTTTCACCGTCTTAAGCTCAAGACCCTTAATTTACGACTCTGGCTGCATGGCTCCAAAAAAATGGCGAACTGGCCCATAAGACCAATCAACTGATCCAAAGACGACCATCTGAGTCCATTTTCCAAACCAAATCCAACAAACGCCTTCCTTTTTCGGTTTCGTGGTGAGGTGGGTTGATTACCGCCCATTTTTGCCCATGACCACCTACGAATTG
Source organism: Cytophagales bacterium (assembly GCA_043754075.1). Lineage (GTDB taxonomy): Bacteria > Bacteroidota > Bacteroidia > Cytophagales > Thermoflexibacteraceae > JALONO01. The sequence continues at coordinate 949 of JAYUVL010000193.1, forward strand.
GAAGAAGAGTACCGTCGGTTCATCGATTTTGGTGGCGTGTTCGACAAGCCAGTGCGCACTTTTTTGGTTCATTACATTTACGCCAAAATCACGGGCCACCCCGTTAGCGACCACAAGATCCAGTCACTGCTAGCCAACCAACAGAGCCGCTATTATGACTACCTGCAAAGTGCATTGGATAAATTGCTGGCCAAGGATCTGATCCGCACGCTGTGCGCGAATCACGAGAATTTGGCCCAACAAATCCTCCACGATGTGCTCAAATGGATGCGCGAAGCCGACAAACGGATCAAAACCCGCAATCCCTATCAACTGGAGAATGATCAGTTTGCGGCTTGGAGCCATAAACCAACGCACCTCTGGTCGGCCACTTGGTACACGGCCGTCAACCTGCTGGCGGCTACGTACTCCCGCGAGGAGTTGGACAAGGACTTTTACGCCAAAAAATTCAAGGAGATATTCCCGCCGCTCGAGCCGGGCCAACCCGCGCCCCTGCCCAAGTCCACGGTACCCGTTGCCGAAGGCTTGGGACAGAAACCGGCGGAGGATATTTTGATCGACGACCTGCTGGCCCAATGGAATGCCCTGCTCACCACCAAAAACCTCCAATACTTTGTGGAGGAAATGGAACTGGAACGCGAACAGTTTAGCGAGTTGCTAAACCGAAAAGTGGATGAATTTTACAAACTAATGTCCATCATCAATCCTTTTGCGGTGGAAATCAGCAGTTTTTGGGATTTGTCGCGGGGATTGTGGAAAGACAAGAGCTTCAACGTACTTGACCAATACCAAGTCCTCCTCCAGCATGAGCAATCGATCCAAGAACTGGCCGACCTGCTCGGGCGGATGCGCGAAGCCCAGATCGAGCTCGAGGAAGAGATTTTCCAAGAGGTGATTGTGCGCAAAGAATGGGTGACCGACCACCAACTGCGCAGCGAGATCGGGGGCCTGCGCGAGAGCGACGACCTGCACAGCGTGCTGCCATCCGAACTGGCCCTGCTGGGGAGTGCCGAGACCGAGGCCCTCTTTTTGCAAAAGTATGCTGACAAGAGCCTGCTCACCTATCAGTTTCAGGGGCGATCGCTCGTGACCAGCGACAAAGTGGCCTACGCGACCAAACAAAAACAAAAGCGCAAGGAGAAAGGCCCCTTTGTGCTCTGCATCGACACCAGCGGATCGATGGACGGGCTGCCCGCGCAAATCGCCAAGGTGCTGTGCTTTGCCATCATGAAGATGGCCGCCAAAGAACAGCGCAAGTGCTATTTGATTTCCTTTTCCATTGGGATCAAGACCATCAATTTGTTGGACATTGCCAACAACATGGATAAGATCGTGGACTTTTTGGGCATGTCCTTTGACGGCGGGACCGACATCACCCCCGCTTTGTCCGAAGCGCTGGGGATCCTCCAAACGGCCGACTACAAAGATGCCGATGTGATGATGATCTCCGATTTTGTCATGTTTGACATCCGGGAAGATCTGCTGCGGCGCATCCAAAAAGAGCAGTCGCGGGGCACCAAGTTCCACAGCCTCACCCTATCGCCCAAACCTAATTTACAGGTAGTCAGCCAGTTTGACAATTACTGGGTCTATGATCCCTCTAACCGGGGCGTAATGAAAAAGATCTGGGCCGACTTGGTGAAGCTGGATCGGCCCGAATAAGTGCCGGGGCTTTATCCCACAAGTCAACCCCTAAACCGGGTAGCCATTGGCGCCCTCCCACAACTGATTGGGGTGAGGCAGGTGCATTCCGAGGGGATCTTGGTCAAAATGTTTGGCAAATCCGCTTTGGTTCCGCACCGTTCGCAGGTCAGCGGGGGTGATGTCCCGCGGATCAGCGTGGCCCATGATGTGGGTCAGTTCCATCATGTCGGTGTGGAAGCCCTTAAAAAACTGGTGGATCCGGGTCGATTTTTCGGGAATGACCAAGCCGTGGATCCGCCATTGGTTGTTGGTGGTGATGCCCGTGGGGCAGTGGCCAGTATGGCACTTGAGTGCTTGGATGCAGCCCAGCGAGAGCATGGCCGAGCGGGCGGTGTCGATCATATCAGCCCCGTGGGCAAAGGCCAGCGCAGCGTGGACCGGGGTGAAAATCCGGCCCGAGGCACTGAGCCGCACCCGATCGCGGATCTTGGCCGCTTTCAGTTTCTGATCCAAGTAAGCCACCGTTTCCACCGCGCCACCGTAGCCCACATAATTGACAAATAGGTTGGGGCCGGCCCCGGTGCCGCCATCGGCCCCATCGATCTGGATCGCATCGGGGCCATCGTGGGTGGCCCTCATGGCCTCCACCAGCAAATCGATCTCTTCCAAGCGGCCCACGGCCAGTTTGATGCCCACGGGCAAGTGCGTCAGTTGGCGAATGTGGGCGATGAACGCAATCATTTTCAGAATGGATTCTTTGGGGGTGGCGGCCAGCATTTCGGCGTGTTGCGAAGGGCTGATCACTGATTTGTACGGCTCTACTTTGCGCACCGCCGCGATTTCGGGGGTCACTTTCTCGGCGGGTAGATGCCCCCCGATGCCCGGCTTGGCCCCTTGCGAGATCTTAAGCTGGATCATGCGGATGTGCGGGTGCTGCTTCACCAGCTCGGTTAGCAGTTGATCATTCAATTTGCGGGTTGGGTGCCCGTTGGGCAGGGTCGCGTGGTCACCCACCCCAAACTTGCCCGTGCCAATCTGGAACACCACATCGTTGCCTGCCACTCCGTGCGGGCCGTATCCGCCCTCGCCCGTGTTGACATAGCAAATATCCTTGGCCCCAAAACTGATGCACTCGGCCGCTTTCCAGTTGAGCGAGCCATAACTCATGGCCGATACATTGACACAATTTTTGACCAAAAAAGGCTGAACATCCCTGCGGCCTTCGCCAATGGTGCAATTGTAACGGGGCAGATCGGCCTGATACGCCGGGAAATTGCGGTGCAGTACCCGTATTTGGGCGGTGTTGTCGGTGCTGTCCATGTCCAGTTCAGTGCCAAAACTGGTGAGGGCTTTTACCCCGTGGGCTTTTTGGTAAATATAATCGCGGACAATTTTGGGAATGGGCCGCCCGTTGGTGTTGGTTTCGGTGAAATATTGCAATATTTTGTCCCGCATGGCATCTTCCACCAAGTACCGCCCCCGACCAATGGGGCCGTAGATCCGCACCAGGGCGTGGTCGTCTTGGACAAAAAAATCGTGGACGAATAGCAATATCAGGCCTATAGCCAGTGCAATCGCGGCCCACCTCCAGTCGAAGTACAACAGCGGCAAACTTGCCACCAACAGCCCTAGGCACAAATATTTGATCGGGTTTTGCAGCGGAGGAGTGTAGGTGGGCGACATGAGGGCTTTTTCCTTGCCCAATTGATTGATTTTGTGCTGGTAGGCAGTGCCCTCTTTGGAAAGTTTGTAAGCCATAATGGGTTAAGATTTATCTCTGAGTTAGTGGTCTCGGGAAAATTAAGTTCATTCATTTTTCAACCATGGATACCTTTTGGCCCAAACCACTTCTAGCTCATCACGCCATGAGTTGGACACTGTCCAGCCACATTTTAGTTGAGTTTTCTCGGGTGGCCCAGGCTGACCACCCAATGGGCGGAAAATTTAAAGACATTTTGGGGATTGACAAAATAAAAAATGGCTTAGCTTTAAGTTAACTTCTATAATCCTTTTAAAATCCGCCATGTGGCACAAGTATTCGACTTATTTACAGTGCTTGGCGTGGGTGGTGTGTGGGGTGGGCGGGCTGACCACGTGCCGTATCCGCGAGGAAGTGCTGTCCACCGACTTTGGCCTCCGGCTGGCGTTCTCGCGTGACACGGTGCGCTTCGATACCCTGTTTTCTGATCGGCGGAGCCTGACCCGCCGCTTGGTGGTGGTCAACCCGAATGCCAATGCGGTGGAAACCAGCCTCAGATTGGCCGGTGGTGAAAATTCGCCCTACAGCCTAGTGATCAACGGCACGACGGCCCGGTCCCTGGATCGGTTGCGCATTTTGGGGGGCGACAGTGTGCTGGTGTTGGTGACGGTCCGGCCGGTTGCCAATAATCAAGAACTCCCGTTTGTATTGCGTGATTCGGTGGAATTTTTCACCAATGGTTCCCGCCAACATGTAAAATTACTGGCTTGGGGGCGCGACGCCATTTATTTGAGTCGTCAAAGTGTGCGGGGGCAGGTGGTTTGGCAAAGTACCCGGCCCTATGTGATTTTGGACACGCTGCTGGTGGAGGCCAACAGCCGCCTCACCATCGGCGAGGGGGTGCAGGTGTACCTCGAGCCCGGGGCCTCGATCTTTGTCCGGGGCAGCTTGCAAGTGCAGGGCACGGTGCAGAAGCCGGTCAGTTTTGGGGGCACTCGGCTCGATGCGGCCTTTCGCAACGTACCGGGCCAGTGGGGCGCGATTTTCTTTCTCGAAGGTTCGCAAAACAACCGCCTGACCAATGCCCGCCTCCGCAATGGCACGATTGGCCTGCGGGTGGGCACACCAGACAACGACACCCTCTATGATGTGACGGTTGAAAATACCATCATTGAGAACATGCGCAGTACTGGATTGGCCGCATTTACTTCCGATGTGAGCCTGGTCAACACCCAAATCAACAATTGCATTGATCATTTGGTATATTGTGTAGGCGGTGGTCACTACCAATTCCAGCATTGCACCTTGGCCAATGCCCAAGTGCGGTTCTTGCGCCAAGCGCCTTCGGTCTTACTGGCCAATATCCTGCCCCTGCCCAACAATGAACTGCTGCGGGCCAGCTTGTCGGGCCGGTGGGAAAACTGCCTCCTGTGGGGCGATCAAGCCGATGAAATTCAGCTTGTCAACGATAATGGCGCACCTTTTTCTTTTCTGCTGCGCAATAGTTTGCTGCGCACGACTAACCAAAATTTGGCCATCAACCGCAATGTGCTCAACGTGGATCCGCGTTTTGTGCGGCCTACCGAACTGAATTTTCAATTGGATTCCCTTAGCCCAGCCGTGAATTTAGGGGCACCGCTGGGTATATTGACCGACCTGCGCGGCCGCCCGCGCACCAACCGCCCCGATGCAGGCGCTTACGAGCGGCGCGACTGAGTGAATGATAATGTCATTCTTTCCAGACCAATATCAGTAATTTTATTTACAGCTATGAACAACTATTGGAGATTGCAGGCTGAAAATAATAGAAAATCAAAAGCAGCCAAAATAATGGCACCCGCGACCAGTTGCCAAAAATGGGAGCTGAAGGGCTCAGTTGGCACTGGCCAAAACAGCAAGTCGATACGATGTTCGCCCCTTACGCTTCTGGCGAGGCATTGGGCATCTCCCAGCCGGGTGGCGGCACTTGCTCAATCAAGATGGCGATTTGGGCCTGAATCTCTTCCACCGTCATGTTTTCATCAAAAATCAAGGGCTTTTTGAACTTTACTGAGAGTGTGGTGCCCCGCTTTTTGAATTTTAACCCCTTTTTGTCAAATGCCCGGCGAAAACCATTGATCACCACCGGCACCACAATGGGCCGGAACACCTTAATCATGTGGGCCGTCCCCTTGCGAATGGGTGCATAGGGCTTGGTCGTGCCTTGCGGAAAATTCACGACCCAGCCGTGCTCCAGGCCTTTCCTGATTTTGTCTGGGGCTTGGGTATCAGCTCCACGCTGCACATCTTGACCCTTGGCCCGCCAGGAACGTTTGACGGTGATCGCCCCCGCGTAAGAAAATAATTTGGGCAAAAAACCGCTCTCCTTCATGGTTTCTTCAGCGGCCACATAAAAACTTTTGACCCGCGGCAGCATAAAATAGACCGGATAGCGAACCGAATCTTTGAAGCCCCATTTTACACTACAAAAAATGTGGTAAAGGGCGATCACATCGGCATAATAGGTTTGGTGGTTAGAAATGAAGAGCACGTTGGTATCAGGCAGTTCGTGCAAATGTTCCGACCCTTCAATCTTGAGACGGTTGATGATGTTGAGCCGGGCATAAGTGCCCACGGCCAATAACCCCAACAAAGCCCGCTTTATAAACAACATGTTGCCAAACGGGTCTTTACGGAGTAGCCTGAACCGTTTAAACCTCGGTAGTTTCACCCCATTTGATCCGGGGATGTTAATCCCTGCTATTTTCATACGTAGTGTTTGCTTTGGACAAATCTAGGCATAATTACGACAATGCCCCAAAAATTGTTTGATGGCCCAACCTAGCCCATTTTGGGCTACAGACCAATTGATGCCCAAAAGCCACTGGTTTTGTGTACTTTTGCGGCCGAATCCAAGTTTATAAAGTCAATTTGATCGTGCACAAGCCATGAATTGGAAACCCATTACCCAAGAAGCCATTCTGGGAGAAATAGACCAAGTCTCGACCAGCCGTCCGGTGCTAATTTTCAAGCACAGCACCAGTTGCTCCACCAGCAGCATGGCCCTGGGGCGGATCGAGCGCCAGTGGGACACCACCAAAGCCCGAGACGTGCAGCCCTATTTTTTGGACTTGCTCGCCCACCGCGAACTGTCCAGCCGATTGGCGACTGTTTATGGGATTGCCCATGAATCACCCCAAGTGCTCTTGATCAAAGATGGCAAGTGCGTCTATCATGCTTCTCATTTTGACATCACTTTTGGCGATATTGTCAAAAACGCCTGATTTTCTCCCGATACACGACCGAGATTGAGATAATGTCAATAAACCGATTGTTTTTCTCAATCTTGGGGCAAACTACCCACCTTCGTTTCAAAAAGAATTTCGGATCTACCATGCTCCAACTTACTTATATTCGCGAAAATACCGAAAAAGTAATCAAAGGATTACAAAAAAAACACTTTGCCGAGGCTGAAACCGCCATTGGGCAGGCCATTGCGCTGGACAACCAGCGCAAGCGCACCCAATTGGAACTGGACAACACCAACAACCGGGCAAAAACCTTGGCCGGGGAAATCGGGGCCCTGATGAAGAGCGGCCAGAAAGCCGTCGCCGAAACTGCCAAGGCGGAAACTTCCGCCCTGAAAACCAAGGCCAAAGAGCTGGAAGACCTGCTCAAATCGACCGAACAGGAGTTGACAGCATTGCTCTACACCATCCCCAACGTGCCCAGTGAGCTAGTGCCCCCGGGCCGATTGGCCGAAGACAATGAGGTGGTAAAGCAAGTGGGGCAATGGCCCGAACTGCCCGACACCGCCCTGCCGCACTGGGAACTGATCAAAAAATATGACATCATCGACTTCGACCTGGGCACCAAAATCACTGGCGCAGGTTTTCCGGTTTACAAGGGCAAAGGAGCGCGGTTGCAGCGCGCCCTGGTCAATTTCTTTCTCGATGAAGCCCTAGCAGCTGGCTACACCGAGATCCAGCCCCCTATCCTGGTCAATGAAGCTTCGGGCTTTGGCACCGGCCAACTCCCCGACAAAGAGGGGCAAATGTATTTTGCCAGCGAAGATGGGCTGTACCTCATCCCCACTGCCGAGGTGCCAATCACCAATTTGTACCGTGACACAATCCTCAAAAAAGAAGATCTGCCCATCAAGAATGCAGGATTTACCCCCTGCTTCCGCCGCGAAGCGGGCTCTTGGGGCGCTCACGTGCGGGGGCTGAACCGCCTCCACCAGTTTGACAAAGTAGAGATAGTGCAAGTGCAGCACCCCGACCAATCTTACGCCTCGCTCGACCAGATGTGTGCCCACGTGGAAAGCCTGCTCACCAAACTGGGCCTGCCCTTTCGCATCCTGCGCTTGTGTGGCGGCGACATGAGCTTTGCCTCGGCCCTCACCTACGATTTTGAGGTGTACTCGGCGGCCCAAAAACGTTGGCTGGAAGTGAGCTCGGTGAGCAATTTTGAAACTTTTCAGGCCAATCGGCTCAAACTCCGCTTCAAGGGCGAGGATGGCAAGACCCAACTCCTCCACACCTTGAACGGCAGCGCATTGGCCCTACCACGCATTGTGGCCAGCTTGCTGGAAAACAACCAAACGCCCGAGGGCATCCAAATGCCCGAAGTGCTGCGCCCATATACCGGTTTTGACCAGATAGCCTAATGGCAGCGTTGCTTTCTATTGCGACAATCCCTGCCCATTTGAGCGGGCATTCATAAACTCCTACTTATTTCGGCCCAGGCCATGAACTATCAAAAAAGCAATAAACTCGATAAAGTCTTCTACGAAATTAGAGGGCCAGTCTATGAGCAAGCCAGCGAACTTGAAATGCTGGGCTATAAAATCATGCGGCTCAACATCGGCAATCCGGCCCCTTTCGGCTTCGAGGCACCCGATGAAGTGATTCACGATGTGATCGTCAACCTGCGAAATGCCCAAGGCTATACTGATTCCAAGGGGCTTTTCGCGGCCCGCAAAGCCGTGATGCACTACACCCAATTGAAAGCGATCCGGGGCGTGACCATCGACGATATTTACATCGGCAACGGGGTGAGCGACTTGATCCTGCTCTCGATGCAGGCCCTGCTCAACGAGGGGGATGAAATCCTCGTCCCCTCGCCCGATTATCCCCTCTGGACCTCGGCCATCAATTTGGCGGGGGGCAAACCCGTGCATTATGTGTGCGACGAGCAGGCGGACTGGTTTCCCGATCTGGCTGATCTGGAAAGCAAAATCACCCCGCGCACCCGGGGACTGGTGGTGATCAACCCCAACAACCCCACCGGGGCGGTATATTCGTCCGATCTATTGCAACAGCTGGTCGAGATAGCCGTGCGCCACAAACTGATTGTGTTTTCGGATGAGATTTATGACAAAATCCTCTACGATGATACGGCGCATTTTTCCACTGCGGCGTTTTCGGACGATACCTTGTTTGTCACCTACGGCGGCTTGTCAAAAAACTACCGGGCAGCGGGTTTCCGGGCGGGTTGGATGATCCTGAGCGGAGACAAAAAGAATGCCCAATCTTACATTTCGGGCCTCAATGTCTTGGCCAGTATGCGCCTGTGCAGCAATGTGCCCGCCCAATTTGCCATCCAGACCGCGCTCGGTGGCTACCAAAGCATCAACGAACTGGTGCTGCCCAATGGCCGGCTCCGCAAGCAGCGCGACTATTGCTGGCAGCGCCTCAACAACATCCCGGGCATCAGTTGTGTCAAACCCAAGGGTGCTTTTTACCTCTTTCCCAAGATAGATACCAAAAAATTCCATATTGTGGACGATCAAAAATTTGTCCTCGATTTTCTCCAACAGCAACGGGTGCTGGTGGTGCAGGGCTCGGGCTTCAATTGGAACCAACCCGACCACTTCCGCTTGGTTTTCCTGCCCATTATCGATGAACTCACCATCGCTTTGGACCGATTGGAAGTGTTTTTGGAACATTACCGAGGTAGTTAACCGCCAACCACCACAGGGGCGGGGCACTAATCCAACGGAATTTTGGAGAACAAGATGTCTGCCCCGGTGCTCACGGGATTGACAATTTTATGATAGGGGAAATAGGCCCGCAGGCGCTGCCAAGCCTCTTCGGGGTTGGGATCGAGCACTGTCACCTCGACGAGCAGCACTTGGGTAATGGCCAGAGCTTGCTCACCACCCTTCAAGATCAACGCCTCGGCCCCTTGGCAGTCCAGTTTGATCACGTCAATGTGGGTCAGGTGGTGGGCCGCCACAAAATGATCCAAAGTGTCCGTTTTTACTTTTATGGTGCTGAACTTATTGGCAAATGGCACTACGCTCTCTTTGAGCAGTGAATTGCTTTGCTCAGAAACCCCACTGATAAAAAAGTCGGCTTCGCCAATTTTATCGGACAATGCTTCCCCGTGCAACTGGACATTCCATTGCCTTGTGTTTTGTTGGATGGTTGGGTGCAAATGGCCCGATGGCTCAAACGCGTGGATTACTGCCCCGGGGAAACGCCGGGCGGCGTAAGCACTGAAATGCCCGCAGTTGGCCCCCACGTCCAAAATGACCTTGCAATCGGTCAGGGGGATCTCGGCCACCATTTTCTCCAGTTTGGTCAATGAATGGATGAGGTGGTAAATCACCGAACCGGTATTCTCACGGTTGCAGACCAAGGTAAAGCCCGCTAAACGCACCGAAACTGCCTGACCAGCCAATAACTGATAAGTAATTCGCCAACAATTTCCCCACCCGTACAGGAACCAAAGAGTGGTCAGTTGGTAGCCCCAATGAAAAAACGCTTGTAATTTTTTGACCATTAGCTTGAAATAAGGCCGCAATTTAGGCTGGAACGGAGAATTAACCCCGGTAAATGGCCTTTGCCAAAATCTCTTTTTCTTCCATCCCCCAAAAAGCCAAGGCCGGCGGGCCGGCGGGATAAAACTCGGTCGCAAACAATTGGGCCAGCAACAGCCCGCAATCGGCTTGGGCATAGTCAATCGCGAAGCCGGCCTCGCTCTGAGCCAATAGCCTGGTCCACAATGGATTGGCGGGAACCAACATGGGCAGACTGTGAGCCAGGTACTCATACAGCCGGGCAGGGACACAGTTGGCCGTGCTCCGATTGGGCAGATAGGCCAGCAGTGCCAGATCCGCCGTTTGAATGGCCGATAAAATGGCCGAATGAGGCACGGGGGTCGGTGAAATGGCTAATTCTACCGTGCCCAGGCCACGGCTCGCGGCCCGCACTTCTTGCCAATAAAGTGGATCGGAACAGTGGCCAATGATTTGGAGCGAACTGTTGGAATATGCCCGGTGGAATTGCCGGAAGAAATGCAGGGCTTCCACCGTGCCATAATGCCGGGTGATGGTGCCCGAGTAAAGCAGGCGCAGGTGCTGGCCGGGCCGATAAAAGTGCGGACGGGGCAGTGGGGCCAAGCCGGCAAATTTGTTTTCCAGCACCACCGCTTTGCCCCGGACAAAGGGCATCTCGTCCCAGTAGGTGCTTTCGGCCAACAGTAGTTGGTTCATCCACGGATAACTCAACACCTCAATGCCCCGCACCAAGAGCGCAAGCAACTTTTTTTTCCAGCCGGGGTATACTTGTTGGTGGGCCAAGTTCAGAAAATAATTTTCCCTCACATCATAAATGAGGCGGAGTGTCCGGTGGGGAGAGGCCCACTTGGCCAAGAGGGTGGGCCAGAGCAGTTCAGGCGTATTGCAGATAATGACCGATGGCCGCAGGTGGCCCAAGAGGCGCAGATAATCCCCAATGCGGGCCATTCGCTGGCCCAGACTCCGGCCATAGGTTCCTATTGGCTGGAAGTGTATGTGCCCCGGCGGGCAATGATCCGCACAGGCTGCCAGCTCAACTCGCTCACTGGCCGCACCGATGAGATGGACTTGGTGGCCCATTGCCGCAAGCGTACGCGCCATTTTGTTGTACATCCGGGGATCGTCCACCGGTTTGAGCAATGAGGCAATGACTATTCTTTGGGGAGAATCACTCCCCATCTTTTCCCTTCGCTGGTCGTTGGATGAGCTGGTCAATAAAATCATACAGCTTGTCCTTTATCACCGAAATCACGATCAGGGCTACTTGCTCCTTTAGGGTGCGCAAGATGGAAAAATCGCTAGCGGCCGGCTCTGGGGTGTGGTAACTGGCTGGTAGAAAGGACGCAGAAACATTCTCCAGCTTTTCCTGCACGGCCTTCTTGAGTTTCTTCCCCTTTTTGTTGTCCAGTACCTCATCCACCACTTTTACCCCAATATAGCCGACCAATAATAGGCCAGCCACGACTAGAACGATTTGTGTCTTGTCGGTGAACTCTTTTTTGGTTTCCTGCACGTCGTCCATGATTGCTTTTTTAAACTCTTCCTTTTCTTTGATGAGCATATTGCGTTGCTCAAGATATTGGTCTTTCATCTTGGTCGGGAGCAGAAAGTTCATTGAGAAGTTGTGTGTTTTCGGGAATTTGTTTTTGTACCATCTCCCGGAAAGCATTCTTGAGTTTATTTTGAAAAAGCCAAAAAACACCAAATCCGGCCAAATAGAGCAGCGCGACGGCCCCAAATCCGAGGGCTTGGTTGGCTAGCCAGCCGCCCAAGAAAAGCGCACAAGCGATACTGGCAAAGATTAAAGCAAGCATGAAGAAAAAACCACCAACTAGAAGTTTAATCAAATTGACTAGCGAAGTGGCGATGGTTTCCTTGACATCAAGCTTAACTATCTCTAGGTTGATTTCAATAAATTTAACAACATTATCAAACATAAAAGGTGCTTTAGTAACGACTATGCTTTGACTTTGACAAATATAATACACCGATAACTCAGTGGGGCAAAAAATAAGTCTTCCGTAACCATTAACGGAAGACTTTGTTTGGAT
>JAYUVL010000194.1:0-2114 GCA_043754075.1 Cytophagales bacterium
TGGCGATAAATTTCTTCTCGTAGGGCCCAGGCCGGATCGGGTCAAAACTCACTTTGATTTTACCGGTTTCACCCGGGTAAACTGGGGTAGTGGTGTAAAAACTGGTGATACAGGCGCAATCAGTCTCCACTCGTAAAATACTGATGGGGATATTGCCCGTGTTTTGAAAAACGTATTGGTAATGCACGGGCGCTTTGTCCTTGTGGGTTTTGCCCGCATCGTATTCAGTGGCATTAAAGGTGATGGTGGGAGTGTTTTGGCCCCGCAAAACCGTAACCGCGAGGCAAGAAAAAGTCCAAATCAGTAAAATGTATCGCATAATTTTGCTCAATAGGCCTCAAAAATAGCCTAATTTCGGGATTGGGTGAAAAACTACCAACGAGTCGCCAATATCAACTTGGCAACTCGTTGGGCTTGATTGGACGGCACCAACGACGCGTTCTACTACTTGGCCAAGTTATCCAACAGAAACTGCTTAAATTTGGCAAAATCATTGTCTAGGGGGAGGCTCTTTTTCTTCCGGTTCAACAAGTGTTGGATCCGGTCCGGCACATGGATGCGTTCCCCAATAATGGGCTCGACCACTTCGGCAAATTTGACCGGGTGTGCGGTCTCGATCACAATCCCGCAGATATTGCGGTCATGTTCGCGCATAAATTCCTTGAGTGCCCAGTAGCCGAGGGCGCCGTGCGGGTCAATCAAATAAATATAGCGAGCGCGCACCTCTGCCAGTGCTTCGCGGGTGGCCACGTCATCATGCGCGTAGCCATAAACCAAGTGGCGCATATCGGGCCATGAGTCGCCAAACAAGTCGGCCATCCGGGCAAAATTGCTTGGGTTGCCCACATCCATTGCACTAGATAAAGTTTTGACCGAGGGCCTGGGCTTAAATTGCCCGGTTTGGAGGTATTCGGGCACAATGCTGTTGGCATTGGTGGCGGCCACAAATGCCCGGATCGGGATGCCCATCCGTTGGGCAATCAGCCCAGCGGTCAAATTGCCAAAGTTGCCACTTGGTACCGAGAACACTACTGGCAAGAGGTTTTCGTACAGTTGTTTGGCCTGTGAATAGGCATAGGCATAATAGAACGACTGGGGAATGAGCCGCGCAATGTTGATCGAGTTTGCCGATGAAAGTTGCAGGTTTCGGGCCAGATCCTGATCGAGAAAAGCGTCTTTTACCAGTTTTTGGCAATCATCGAAAGTGCCATCCACTTCCAAGGCGGTAATGTTTTCTCCCAGTGTGGTAAACTGCATTTCTTGAAACGGGCTGACTTTTCCCTTGGGGTAGAGCACGGTAACGGTAATGTTTGGCAGGCCTAAGAAGCCATTGGCCACGGCACTGCCAGTATCTCCAGAAGTGGCTACTAAAATGTGCAGGGATTGGCCACTGTCGGCCACCAAATAGGACATGGTTTGGGCCATGAACCGCGCACCAAAATCTTTGAAGGAGAGCGTTGGGCCGCGAAAAAGCTCCAAAATATTGATATTGTCGCCTAGTGGCACTAATGGAGCATCAAATTCAGTGGTTTTATTGACAATAAGTTGCAGTTGGTCAACCGGTATGTCATCACCCATCATTGCCTCGGCCATTTGAAATGCAATTTCGGCAAAGCTGAACTGTTCAATATCCCGGATAAAATCGGGGGGCAATGCAGGGATATGGGTCGGCATGAACAATCCATTATCGGAGGGCAAGCCTTTTAGGACGGCCTCGCGGAAGCTCGCCACTGGTGCGGTGTGCTTAGTGCTGTAATAGTTCAAGATCGGTCTATTTAAAAAGGTGCTATATAATTTGTGTCAACTATAAAACTAGATAAAAGCAGGTTTTGCCATTCCAAGTCGGCGAAAAAACAATCACCAACGCGTACGTATCAAGGGGCCAACCGGGCGATAGTCCACGTGCCGTTGGTGTTGGTATAAGCCACCCGGTCGTGGAGGCGGCTGCGACGGCCCTGCCAAAACTCTAAGTAGTCCGGCAACAGACGATAGCCCCCCCAATGTTCGGGCCGGGGCGGATCGGAAGTTTCGTAATCATTTGCCAATTTTGCCATTTCTGTTTCCAACTGCTGACGCGTGGCAATGACCCTGCTTTGTGGCGAGGCAATGGCCCC
>JAYUVL010000195.1:0-3474 GCA_043754075.1 Cytophagales bacterium
GCCCAGCGCAAGCTGGGCATTGCCATTTCTAGATCCTTGATACTGGTTAGGAAGTTGTAGAAAGTTCTTGATTTGTTTTGGTAATCCCCTATCTTCGCAGGATTTTTAGTTCAAACTTGCTCGCCGCCGTCCCACATACGCCTGCCACTGGTGCCCACCCGTTCCGTGCCGGAAAGGGCTTTTTTTGGCCCAACTGGTCGATGGCAGGAGGGCAGATGCTTATTGTTAGTTGATGAGCAAAAGGAATTTTATACTGCAATTTCACAAATAGCTGATAATCAAAAATGAACAATTATTTAATCATGTATTCATTAAATCATTTTGGTACACGGTCCACCCAACCAATCTAAGCCATGCCCAGAAATCCCGACATCAAGTCAGTGCTCATCATCGGTAGCGGCCCGATCGTCATCGGCCAAGCCTGCGAATTTGACTACGCTGGCTCCCAAGCTGCCCGCTCCCTGCGCGAAGAAGGCATCGAGGTCACGCTGATCAACTCCAACCCGGCCACGATCATGACCGACCCCGTCACGGCCGATAATATCTACCTGCTGCCGCTGGAGAAAAAGTCGATCGTCAAAATCTTGGAAAAACACCAGATTGATGCCGTGTTGCCCACCATGGGCGGCCAAACGGCCCTCAACTTGGCCATCGAGTGCGATAAGGCGGGCGTGTGGAAAAAATATGGGGTCAAAATGATTGGGGTCGACGTCGGGGCCATCAATACCACCGAGGACCGCGAGTTGTTCCGCAAAAAAATGCTGGAACTCAACGTGGGCGTGTGCAAGGGCCGCACCGCCAAATCGTTTCTCGAGGGGATGGAAATAGCCCAGGAAATCGGCTTCCCGCTCGTGATCCGGCCCTCGTTCACGCTGGGCGGCTCGGGTGGCGGCTTTGTCAACACGCCCGACAAGTTTGAAAAAGCCCTGCAATATGGCCTCCAAGTATCGCCCGTGCACGAAGTACTGGTGGAGCAGAGCATCATGGGCTGGAAAGAATACGAACTGGAGCTCCTGCGCGACAACCTGGGCAATGTGATCATCATCTGTTCCATTGAGAACTTTGACCCGATGGGCGTGCACACGGGCGACTCGATCACCGTGGCCCCGGCCATGACCCTGCCCGACACCACGTACCAAAAAATGCGCGACTTGGCCATCAAAATGATGCGCGGCATCGGGCATTTTGCCGGTGGGTGCAACGTCCAGTTTGCCCTCAACCCCAACGATGACGACGACATCGTGGGCATCGAGATCAACCCCCGCGTGAGCCGCTCCTCGGCCCTGGCCTCTAAGGCCACCGGTTACCCTATTGCCAAAATCGCGGCCAAACTGGCCATCGGCTATAATTTGGACGAACTGGCCAACCCCATCACCAAGACCACTTCGGCCTATTTTGAGCCCGCGCTCGACTATGTGATCGTCAAAGTGCCGCGCTGGAACTTCGATAAGTTCCGGGGCGCCGACAACAAACTTGGGCTGCAAATGAAATCGGTGGGCGAGGCCATGGGCATTGGCCGCAATTTCCAAGAAGCCTTGCAGAAAGCCTGCCAGTCGCTCGAGATCCGCCGCAACGGCCTCGGGGCCGACGGCAAGGAAGCCACCGATCAAGCGGTCATCCTGGAAAACCTCGAGTTCCCGACCTGGAACCGGATCTTCCATATTTACGATGCCTTCAAACTCGGCATCGGGTTCAAGACGATCCAAAAACTGACCCGGATCGACCGCTGGTTCCTCACCCAGATTGAGGAACTGGTGCAGTTGGAAAAAGAAATCGCCAAGTATGACTTGGCCACCCTGCCCCGCTCCCTATTTTTGACAGCCAAACAAAAAGGATTTGCCGACCGACAGATTGCCCATATTTTGGATCAGTTGGAAAGTGAAGTCCGGGAGGCCCGCCTGCGCGAGGGCATCCAGCGGGTGTATAAATGTGTGGATACGTGCGCAGCCGAGTTCGAGGCCCAAACTCCTTATTATTACAGCACCTTCGAGGACGGGGCCAACGAATCCATCCGTTCCGACCGCAAGAAAGTCATGGTGCTCGGCTCCGGGCCCAACCGCATCGGGCAGGGCATCGAGTTCGATTACTCGTGCGTCCACGGCGTGTTGGCCGCCAAAGAGTGCGGCTATGAAACCATTATGGTCAACTGCAACCCCGAAACGGTATCGACCGACCCCGATATTGCGGACAAGCTGTATTTCGAGCCCGTGTTTTGGGAGCACCTCATCGACCTGATCGACCACGAAAAGCCCGAGGGGGTCATCGTCCAGCTCGGCGGACAGACCGCCCTCAAACTGGCCGAAAAACTGCACCGCCAAGGGATCCGCATCATCGGCACCGACTACGAAAGCCTGGACTTGGCCGAAGATCGGGGCAAGTTTTCTGACTTGTTGAAAGCCAACAAAATCCCATATCCGGCTTATGGCGTGATCCAAGATGCCGACCAAGCGGGTGATTTGTCCCGTGAACTGGGCTTCCCGCTACTGGTGCGCCCCAGCTATGTGCTAGGAGGGCAAAGCATGAAAATCGTGATTAATGAGCAGGAACTGGAACAGCACGTGGTCTATATCCTCAACTTGGACCCGGGCAACAAGGTGCTGCTCGACCACTTTCTGGACGGGGCCATCGAGGCCGAGGCCGATGCCATCTGCGACGGCGAAAACGTCTATATCATCGGCATCATGGAGCACATCGAGCCGGCCGGCATCCACTCCGGCGACTCCAATGCGCTGCTGCCCCCGTTCAACCTCGGCGACTTGGTGATGAAGCAGATCCGCGACCACACCCGCACCATCGCGCTCGCGCTCAAGACCGTGGGGCTGATCAACATCCAGTTTGCGATCAAAAACGACGTGGTCTATGTGATCGAGGCCAACCCCCGCGCCAGCCGCACCGTGCCGTTCATCTGCAAAGCGTACAAAGAACCGTACGTCAACTACGCCACCAAAGTGATGCTGGGCGAGAACAAAGTGACCGACTTTGAGTTCAACCCCCAGCGCAGCGGCTACGCCATCAAGATTCCCGTGTTTTCGTTCAACAAGTTCCCCAATGTGAACAAAGAACTGGGCCCCGAAATGAAATCGACCGGTGAGGCCATTTACTTCATCGACGATCTGGACGACGACGTGTTCACCAAGCTCTACTCCGAACGGAATATTTATTTGAGTAGGTAGGAAGAACCGGGTTTCTGACCAAGAAAAGCAGCCGTAACGGGCTGCTTTTTTGCTCGAGCTGCTAAATTTAGCCCACCGTGCCCCTTATCCAGCCCCACATCCAAGCCCTGCTGGGGCACGAAAGCAGCAAAACCACCGAGATTTATACCCATGTAACGACTAAGGGCTTTGACCAAATAAAAAGTCCGCTGGACGATTTGGTTATTTGAAATAAGATTTTACATTTGCATGGATAAATTTTGTAAATAAATGCGGGGACTAAACAAGGTCACATTGATCGGCAACTTGGGCAAAGTCGGAG
>JAYUVL010000196.1:0-3649 GCA_043754075.1 Cytophagales bacterium
GTGGCCCTGGACCTGCGCGGGCTGCCCAGCGGGGTGTACTTCCTCCACTTGTTCGGCCCTGATGGCCAATTGCTGGAGCGGCGGCAGGTGCAGGTGGGCAAGCCGGTCAGTAACTAGCCGCTGCCCACTATCTGGCGGGCCGCGCTCTCTCGCTTGGGGGTGGCGGCCCGCCCTTTGGCTTACCACCTATCCTTAAAAACCGATGCCAAAAACCAACCCCGATCAACTTGAACGGCTCCACTGGCTCATTGCCCGGGGCTGGGCCGGGCCGCCCGCCACGCTGGCCGCCCAACTGGGCATGGCCCCGCGCACGCTCCACCGCTACGTGCGCGCGCTCCGGCAACTGGGTGCGCCGGTGGCGTATTGCCGCCGCACGGGCCGGTACGCCTACACAGTGGCGTGGCACTGGCCCGAAAATGGGGCCACCCTGTCCGGCGATAGAATAGTAAAATAAACAATCAAATACTGGTTTTCTGACTGTTTTTTAGCCGTTTTTTCACTTGTTAACCTTGGCGCAACGATTGGTTCACGATCACGTCACCGTGCCTTCACATTGGCCCCAAATGGGTAAAGATAAGATCACATAGCCGTCACACCCCGGTAAAACGTGGCCGCTACCTTTGTGGTGTGAAAAACTCTTCCCATTTACGTGTCATGTACAAGCACATTTTACTGTTATTTATCTGTCTGTCCCCGCTTTTTGCCACTGCCCAAACGGCGACCATCAAAGGCACAGTGCGCGATGCCCTCACCAAAGAAGTGATCATCGGGGCCAATGTGTCAGTGGACGGCACCACTATTGGATCCTCCACTGATTTGGACGGCAATTTTGCCATCAAAGTGGCCCCGGGCACCTATACCCTCAAGATTTCCTACGTTTCCTACAAGGCGCACCTCGTGCCCAATGTGGTGTGCGAAGTGGGCAAGGTGGCGCAAGTAGAAGCATTTATCGAGGAAGACGCCAAAACCTTGGAAGAAGTAGGCATCACCGCCGAACGCCAAACCAACACCATTGTGGCGCTGGTCAATGAGATCAAGTTTGCCGAGAGTGTGGTGGTGGGCATCTCCGGCGACCAAATCCAGAAAACCCAAGACCGCGACGCGGGCCAAGTGGTGCGCCGGATTCCGGGCGTATCGGTAGTGGACGACCGTTTCATTGTGGTGCGGGGCTTGGGTGCCCGCTACAACACCGTAATGCTGAACGACGTGCTCACCCCAAGTTCGGAAGTGGACGTCAAGTCGTTCTCCTTTGATATGGTGCCCTCGGGCGTGATTGACCGGATCACCATTTCCAAGTCGGGTGCGGCCGAACTTCCCGGTGAATTTGCGGGTGGCTTGATCAAGATATACACCAAGACGCCTGATGAGAACCAAACTTCCATCAGCCTTTCCACTGGCTTCCGGGCCAATACTACCTTTAATAGCGTAGCGCGCTTTTCTGGGGCTTCCAACGACGTTTTGGGATTAGGGTCCAGCTCGCGCGCTTTGCCCGGCACGTTTCCTTCCCCCACCGATTTCCGGGCCACGGGCAGTCCCTTGATTCGGGCTGTACTGGCCCAAGGGTTGGCCAACAACTGGGTGCCCGAACAAAGTGCAGTTTCGCCAGACTTGCGCATTGGGGTCAACCTAACCCGCAAATTCAATATTGGCAAGTTGGAAGTGGGCAACCTTACCGCCATCAGTTATAGCAATACCCATCAATATGCTTTTGTGGAGCAATCTCGCTACAATGCTTTTGACCCGCAAACGGGGGTGAGCTCGAAAGAAGTAGACTACAACGATGATTTCTACACCAACAACGTACGTTTGGGCGTACTGCACAACTGGACATTTCGGCTCAATGACAAGAATAGATTGGAGTTCCGCAACCTGTTCAACCAGATGGGCAGTTCAGAAACTACTGTCCGCAACGGGATTGACTATGTGAATACTGCAGATTTGCAGAGTTACGCCGCCCGTTATGAGCAACGTAGCATTTATTCTGGCCAATTGAGCGGAAAGCACAATTTTGGCGAAGATAACAAAGCCACTTTCACTTGGAATGCGGGCTATGGCTTTACCGACCGTCAAGAACCCGACTTTCGCCGTTTCCGTACCCAGCGCGTGCGCAGCAGCGGGACCGATGCCCGATACGAGGTGCAGATCCCCCCGGGGGCCACTTTGTTTGACGCCGCCCGCTTTTATTCCAAGCTCACCGAGCAATTGTACATGGCCAGCGGCAATTACGAGCACAAAGTACAATTGGGTAAAGACCAAGGTTTGATCACCAAACTTCGGGCTGGTTTTTACCTCGAGCGCAAAAACCGGAACTTTGATGCCCGTTGGTTTTCCTACACTCGGGCCAATTTGTTCAATTTTGACAATACAATCCTGCGCCAGCCGATTTCCCAAATTTTCTCCCCCACCAACGTAAACGGGGCTACTGGGTTCACTTTTTCGGAAGGAACGCGCCCCGTTGATGCCTACACCGCCGACAACACGTTGCTGGCCGGATATGTGGGCGCGGCTATTCCCGTGACCAAGAAATTGAATGTGACCTTGGGCCTGCGGGCCGAGCAAAATACCCAACGGTTGCAAACTTCGGCCCGCAACTCGCAGACCGGCCAGTTTATCAACGTTGACAATCCCATCCTTAGTTTGTTGCCCTCGGTCAACTTGACCTATGATTTCACGGAGAAGATGCTGATGCGCTTGGCTTACAGCCGAACCGTCAACCGGCCAGAGTTCCGCGAGCTGGCGCCTTTCCCTTATTATGATTTCAACCTGGATTTCAACTTTGAGGGCAATCCAAACCTGAAAGTGGCCACCATCCACAATGTGGATGCCCGTTGGGAATTTTATCCTGCCCAGAGTGAACTGATTTCTTTTGGGGCATTTTATAAACAATTCCAAAACCCGATAGAAGCAGTGGCCATCTTGGCGGGTGGCGGGGTATCGCGCACTTTCGGTTTTGAAAATGCCCGTTCGGCCCGCAACTTTGGGGTAGAGGCTGAGGTCCGCAAATCTTTTTACAACCTGTCGGAACGCAAATTTATCCAAGACCTCACTTTTGTGCTCAACGCAGCCTTTGTAAGCAGCCGAGTAGAGTTTACCCCAGAACAAGCGGTGCGTCAAGGTTTTGTCAATCGGCCGTTGGCCTTCCAGTCTCCTTATTTGGCCAATGTAGGCTTGTACTACAACAACGAAGAGTCCAATACGCAAATCAATATTCTTTACAATGTGATCGGTCCCAGAATCTACATCGTGGGGGACATTGACTTCCCGACCATCTATGAAGTTCAGCGCCATGTGATTGACCTTTCCTTTACGCAAGGCATCGGCAAAAAACTGGAGATCAGGGGCGGGATCCAAGACTTGCTCAATGCCCGGTTTGGCCTCACGCAAGACTCGGATTTAAATCAGCGCATCACCGGGGTGGATGAAAACTTCCAGACCTATCGCCGGGGGCAATACTTCAACTTGGGCCTCAATTATAAATTCTAATAATCGCTTAATCAATTACATTTTTAAACACAACCATCATGAAAAAGGTAAGTAAGTTTCTTTTGCTGATCCTCGGGCTGACAGTAGCCGTTGGAATGTACAGTTGTAAAACTAATGATCCCGATCCCACGATCACTGTGAACAAAGCAACTCTGAGATTGGAGCC
>JAYUVL010000197.1:0-4011 GCA_043754075.1 Cytophagales bacterium
GATCATGCTCCGCCTGATCCCCACAGCCGCCCACAGCCTTGATGACGTGCAACTAACCATTGACGCATTTGAAAAAATTACCCATAAGCTCCGCAGTGGGGTTTATGCAAATACCGAAGTGGCCATGGCCATATAAATTGGTTCCATTGACCTATTTTTGCCCAAAACGCTCCAAGAAGCTAAATTCTTGGAGCGTTTTAACTTGTTACACTTCGCTTCAATTTTATCGGCCAATGATGAATGGCTCTTGGTTCAATGGTTTGAACTCACTATCGCTATCACGCATTGTCATTTCATTCATTTCGCAATGGTGATGAGTCGCTTCTTTGTACCAAAAAGAATGGCGGAGGAATGGCAAGGAGACTTCACGGAATTTTATAACAAGCCGATCAGGCTGCTGGCGTGCGGTTGCACAAAGGAATGCAAGAACTGAACGAAACTTGCCATTCCAGCCGGGAGCAGATACCCAAACGCAAAAATGAAAAGGCCAAAAATGGCGACTAAAGTAAAAAGTCGGCTCAGTAGTGAGCCGACTTTTTAGATCAACACGTGGCAAGCGACAGCTTACCCTTTCTGGAGCGCCACTTTGATGCTCAGTTCCGTAAGCTGCTTATCGTCAATCTCGGCCGGCGAGTCAATCATCACATCGCGGCCCGAATTGTTTTTGGGGAAAGCAATGAAATCGCGGATTGATTCTACCCCCCCAAAAAGGGCGCACAACCGATCAAACCCGAAAGCAATGCCCCCGTGCGGTGGCGCACCAAACTCAAACGCATCCATCAAAAACCCAAATTGGGCCTTGGCCTGCTCATCGGTAAAGCCCAACAAACTGAACAACTTGGCTTGCAAGTCTTTATGGTAAATCCGGATCGATCCCCCGCCCACCTCGGTGCCATTCAGCACCAGATCGTAGGCATTGGCCCTGGCCGCGCCCGGATCGGTGGTCAATAGTGGAATGTCCTCTGGTTTGGGTGATGTGAAAGGGTGGTGCATGGCAAACCAACGCTGCTCTTCTTGGCCCCATTCGACCAACGGGAAATCCAATACCCACAACGGGCAATAATTGTTCTTGTCCCGAAGGCCCAGCCGGTTGCCCATCTCCAATCGCAGATCGTTGAGGGCCTTGCGGGTTTGGTGCGGCTCTCCGGCCATGACAAGCATCAAATCACCGGGCTGGGCATTGAGCTTAACTGCCCATTGCATCAGTTCCTCTTGGTCATAAAACTTATCCACCGACGACTTGAACGTGCCGTCGTTGTTGAACTGTACATAGACCAAACCCTTGGCCCCCACTTGCGGGCGCTTTACGTAAGCCGTCAGTTCGTCGATCTGTTTGCGGGTATAATTGCCACAAGCCGGGGCGGCAATGCCCACCACCAGCTCGGCAGTTTCAAATACCGGAAAATTTTTGCCTTTCACCAAGTCGGTCAACTCGCCAAACTGCATCCCAAAACGAATATCGGGCTTGTCGGACCCATACAGGCGCATGGCATCGGCATAGGTCATGCGGGGAAAATCACCAAATTCCAACCCTTTGATGGTTTTGAACAAATACTTGATCAGCCCCTCAAAGGTGTTCAAAATGTCTTCTTGGGTTACAAAGGACATTTCGCAGTCAATCTGGGTAAACTCGGGCTGGCGATCGGCCCGCAAATCTTCATCACGGAAACACTTGACGATCTGAAAGTAACGGTCAAAACCCGACACCATCAGCAATTGCTTAAAAGTTTGGGGTGATTGGGGCAGGGCATAAAATTGCCCGGGGTTCATCCGCGAGGGCACCACAAAATCGCGGGCACCTTCGGGGGTTGATTTGATCAGCACCGGGGTTTCCACTTCCAAGAAGCCTTGGCCATCCAAGTAATCGCGGGTGGCCTTGGCCATGCGGTGGCGCAGTTCCAGGTTTTTGCGCACCACGCTCCGGCGCAGATCGAGGTAGCGGTATTTCATCCGCAGCTCGTCGCCGCCGTCGGTGTCGTCCTCGATCAGAAAAGGGGGCAGTTTGGCCGGGTTCAAGACTTCCAACGAATGCAGGCGGATCTCAATGTGCCCAGTGGGAATTTTATCGTTTTTGGCTTGCCGCTCAATCACTTCGCCCGTGGCGCGCACCACGAATTCGCGGCCCAGGGAACGGGCCATGCGCAATATTTCATCATGGCTCACATTTTCTTGCATGATCAGTTGGGTGATTCCATAACGGTCGCGCAGGTCGATCCAGATCAGGCCGCCCCGGTCGCGCACCGTCTGGACCCAACCGCACAAGGTTACCTCTTGTCCGATATGGCTGGGGCGGAGTTCTCCGCAATGGTGTGTCCTTAACATTTTGTCAAAAATTAATGGGACGTAAAATAAGCCGCAATCTGGCTGAATTGCAAGGCCAGCGGGCTGATTGCGGCTTTAAAGCGCAGAAATGACCCTGTTGGCTGATTATTCGCGGTAAATATACTTGTACATAGCCGCTTTCTGGCCTTCGGGCACTTTGGCCAAACTGGCAATCAACCAACCCGTGTTATTCCCCGCCCGGTTAAATTCCTTCACTTCAAAATACCAGTTGTTGATCTGAAAAAAGTGGAATTTAGTGCCTGCCACGCCCATGAAGTTCATCCCGCCCCGCTTGATTTCGTACATAAAAAGCGAAAGTTGGTCGGGTCCATGAGCTTTAGGGGTATATTCCTCCAAATTGGCCGCATCGGCAAACACCTTGTCCAAGTTCATGAAACCGAGCTCGTGGCTCATCGGGTGGATAAATTTGGTGCCGGGTGCAGCTTGTTTGGTAAACATTTCCTTGAACGGCTTGAAATATACTTTGGACAGCACCCATTTATATCCATTATTGTCTTTCTCGATGTCAAAAAACAAGGTGATGTCCTCTTCCCGGCCTTGGTAAGTTACCCGGGCGGCCACTTCCGAAAACCATTTGCCGGCGTAATAATCCAAAAACTGGGGGTGGGCTGCATGGGTCAACTCCGCCAAGAATTCGTTCCGGGTGGCCGAACTGATAGCTGGGTTTTGGGCATCAAACAAAATGCCCAAATACTTTTTCCGCATTTCGGACTCCCGATAAAACCGGCTGCTGGGGTCATAAGATTTACCAGAAACCGGATCTTCTTCGTTGTTGAACCGTTTGATAAACTGGTTCAATTGTTTGGTGGAGGCCCGTAGATCGCCCACGTCGTTCAGGGCACCGTTGTTGCCACCAACCACCTTTTGGGCAATTGCCAACTGGCCAATCCAATGACTGGCTATGATTAGAACAAGCAAGCGAAATGGGCGCATGAGGGATATGGGATTAGCGTGGATAAGAAGAAAGCTGGATTGGGGTTTCTGACACAGGTGCAACGCGCAGAGCGATGTTACCATATTGGCCCAAATCTTACGTGCCGGGTTGCCGCAGATTAACCGCGCTTGGTTTCGTTCACCCGAATGTCGCCCAGTAATACATCCCAAAAACCAATGATGCGGCCCGAAATCTGTTGCTCTTTCCGGCGCACATAAATCGTAATGTCTTTCTTGGTGGTGTCAACATACTTCATCCCGTCGTCCATGGTTCCTTCAAATCGCTGATAGATCGTCACCACTCCGACATAAATGCCATTCGGCTGGCGAACCAAGTCACTGACATACTGGATATTGTACCATTCAATCTTCACCTTCTTGTAGCGCAACTGGCGTAGGCGGCGCAGGTAATCTTTTACTGGATAGTTTTTGACCGTGGGACGCTCGAGCGAAGAAACCCCCATTTGTGCGCCTGGCTCAAACAGTTCCAAGGCCCGGTTGATAATCCGATCCGCTTCCGCAGCCGGGGTGGCTTTGTCGCCGATGGCACTGATATATTTGCTCAAATCGCGTACTTTTTCAAGTGCCAATGAATCGATGGCCTGCTTGCGGGCGGGCGAAATTTCATTTTGGGCCAAGGCTGCACCGGCCAACAGCGCAAAAATGAGGGACAAGGAGTAAAAAAGCTGTTTTTTTAGCATAAACCTGACATGTGAATGTTTAAATGATTTTACT
>JAYUVL010000198.1:0-2630 GCA_043754075.1 Cytophagales bacterium
ATGGGGGCATTGGTACTGATGCAACCGACCAAATCGATACACTGCTATTGACCAAGGACCAAGCCAAAACTTACGTGGTTGGGTCATCCGCATTTGATACTTGGTTGACCATTGACTACCGGGTTATCCAACAAACGGAAACCCTCATCGCCGTGGAATTTGGGGTGAGCAAATTCTTGGGCGGGGCGCACGACGACAAACGAACCTATACGCTCAACTTTGACGTGGCCAACAAAAAAGCGTTGACCTTAAAAGATCTGTTCAAACCAGAGGCTGATTATATGAATTTGGTGGCCAATTTTTGCCGACAAGACTTGCTAAGGAGGAAGGATCAGATCGGTTCTGACTCGGTCATGATCGTGGCGGGGACGGTAGCTGACTCATTGCGCTACTTTGCCAATTTTGGGATCCGGCCCGAGGGCTTGGAATTTGTGTTTGATCCGTATCAAGTGGCCCCCTATGCCAGCGGTGAGCAACGGGTACTAGTTCCCCGGGCTTTGCTGGAAGCGGCCATCGCCCCAGGGTCAATGATGGAAAAAATAAAGTAATCGGTGCTGATATAGTTTAACAGGCCAAAAAAGTACTGGGCAGATCAATCCGATTTTTGGTTGAAATACTAGATTAAATCCACCAAAAAGCCCTAGTGACCGACACGTCACTAGGGCTTTGTTAGTTGAAGAACCGACCAATGGCCTATTCTTTCCATTTGATGGTGCAACCCACCGCCTTGGTGTAATCGCGGCTCACTTTGCGGCCGGCCAGCATTTCATCCAGGGCTTTTTCCACATACTTTTCGGTAACCTTGGTGGAATCTTCAGGGCTGTTGTCAATCCCGCCCACATAAGCCACTTTGAGCCGCTCGCCCACTTTGACCAGCAGCCAAACCTGGGGCGTGCGCGATGCCCCATAGGCAGTGGCCACTTGCTGGGTATCATCGTGCAAATACACAAAAGGATAATGTTTTTGAGCGGCCCTGGCCTGCATTTTATCAAAACTATCATCCGATTGTTGCGCAGGATCGTTAGGGTTGATCGCCACAATGGGATAACCTTTGCTGGCATATTTTTGGTGCAGGGCCATCACCCGGTCTTCGTAGAGCTTGGTAAACGGGCAGTGGTTGCAAGTGAACAGGATGATAAATCCTTTGGCACTTTTGGCATCAGCCAAGGAGTACATTTCATTGTTCACATTTTTAAGGCGGAAATCAGAGGCGATGTCGCCCACTTTGTAACCATTCTCTTGCGCATTGGCAGTGAGCAAGCCGAGGCAAACAAAACACAGAGTGAGCAAGAGTTTATTCGTTTTCATGTTGAGAAAGATGTTCAGCATAACTAGTGCGAATCTCGTACCAAACTTACATTTAGTCAAAATGACTGAAAAACCACTGGACTTATTGGTTTCCGGTGGAATCTGGGGCAATGACGCTGGAGTCCCCCTCGGTCAATTCAGCAGCCCTTGCTGCCTCCATCTCGTCGATTGCTTGCAAAGAATCGGCCCGGATGCTTTCGGCCGATCGGCGAATCGTGGCTACGTCTATCTCCTCGATGCGCGCTGCCCCGCCACTGGTCACCCAGACCGATACACTGACCAAGAGCGAATCTTGATTGTTCCAACTGGCAGCGTTCTCAAGGGCTTTGGCATTTTCGCTGTTGGTAAAGTAGGATTCAATGCCTGCCTTGAGCGACATTGTGCCGCTGTACGCATATTCTGGGGTAACGTGCAAAAACATCTTGCCAACGGGTGGATGCTGCCACAAGCCGGCCGGTTCATAAAATTCGCCCACTTTTTTGAGTTCTAAATACAGATCATCGCCAAAACGGTACGTTTTGGTTGAGTCGATGTCATTGGGCAAAATGCTGTAATTGAGGTTGGAGAATGTGTAGCTGAGATCCACATAGTCGCCCCGGAGCATGTCGCGCGGATCACGCGGGACCACGTGCAGGCGGATCTGTTGGCCCACAACCTGCGGATAAAATGCCTTGGCGAACATCCCCACTAAAATGAGGCATTGAAATGCGATCAGGGCAAGCAAGAGGGTTTTCTTGGTCATGGCTTAGATAGAAAAATGGATGACCAATGTATGCCTTTTTTTGCAAAAACTGCTGATCAACGGCTATTGGCCCACCAGTTTCATTGCCCGATCGGGATAGTCGGTAATGAGGCCATCCACCCCCAACTTTTTGATCGCTACCATTTCCTCGTAGTTGTTGACCGTCCACGGGATCACTTTCATTTGCTTGGTCGCGGCGAAGGCCACCATTTCGGCAGTGACCAATTTATAGTAGGGGCTATATATTTGGGGCACAAATCCCAAGCCCGCAATCGCCTCTTCGGTCGGCACCTTGCGTTCTACCAAATAGGCCAATGTGACTTCTGGATATTTTGCGTGCATCACCCGGAGCACTTTGGGATCAAAAGATTGAATATTGATCCGTTGTAGCAGCTTTTTTTCTTTTAACAGTTGGTACACCATTTCGCAAAAAAAGATTGGTTCAGGCTGGAAAATAGAGTATTCATCGGGCACTGACTTGATTTCAATGTTATAATTGGGCTTGGGCAATTTCTTGTCCGCCACATATTTTTCCACGGCATCAATGGTGGCTGCCAGCAGGGGTTTGGCCACCTTCAGC
>JAYUVL010000199.1:0-15256 GCA_043754075.1 Cytophagales bacterium
TCAAAATTCTCTATCAGCCTAGCTGAGGGAACCAAGGAAGGCAAAGATTTCAAATCCCTCCAAGACTCACTAGTTGCCTCAGATTCAGGCACT
The DNA here is from genome assembly GCA_043754075.1 of Cytophagales bacterium. GTDB lineage: Bacteria > Bacteroidota > Bacteroidia > Cytophagales > Thermoflexibacteraceae > JALONO01. The sequence continues at coordinate 94 of JAYUVL010000199.1, forward strand.
CACACAATTTCCGCCAGAGGCTTTATGTCAGGTTCCGGCCAAGCCAACCCCAATCTGGGAGGGGGATTTTTGGGGTCAGAAAACTTTGGCAACAACAACGACGACATCCGTCAATCACTCCGTAAAAGCTTTGTCAAAGATACTTTGGTAGTAAAAAGTTTGTTTGACTCCCGCCCACACCCGCTCCAGATCGTTGATTTGAGTGTAACGCGGTCGTTGGTGAGGGAGGACACGACCGACCTTTATGCTGAAGTGGATGAAGAAGAAATAGTGGAAGTCTTCGAAGAAATCCAAGTGGATTCAGTTTGGCTAACCTTGACCAACTACTACGCCGTTTGGGACTCGCGCAACATTAACCCGTACAAATTTGATTTGAACGAGTTTAAAGACAGTTTGGATCTTACATTGTTCGACTCGACCAAACTAGGTGCTTGGTCGTCGCCGTTGGCCGCCAATAAATTGACCTCCAACTTTGGAATGCGCGGCTGGCGCTGGCACCACGGGGTGGATCTGGATCTGACTGTTGGGGATCCCGTTTATGCCTCTTTCGATGGCATTGTGCGCATCAACCGATCAGAACGGGGCGGCTACGGCAAGTTCCTTGTCTTGCGGCACCGGAACGGGCTGGAAACCCTCTATGGCCACTTGAGCAAGCAATTGGTAACTACGGGCGAAGAAGTGAGCGCCGGCCAATTGATCGGTTTGGGGGGCAATACTGGCCGAAGCACCGGGCCGCACTTGCATTACGAAGTCCGCTACAATGGCTTGGCTTTTGACCCTAAGTATATTTATGATTTTGAAAATAACCGTCTCATTACCAACATTTTTACCCTTAAGCCCCATCATTTTCGCCACCTATCGCAGCAGCGTCAGAGCGTGTTTGTGCGCGTTCGGCCAGGTGATTCGCTGGGCCGAATTGCTCGCCGCTACCATACCTCGGTTCCGGTCCTTTGCAAATTGAACAACATGTCGCCCCGCAGCCTGCTCAGATCCGGGAAAAAGTTAAGGGTCAAGTAAACTGATGGAAGCTATCCTATCGGGAATACGCGAAAAGATTGACAGTATTGACAACCAAATGCTGGAGTTGCTCAGTCAGCGCATGGAATTGGTAAAGGAAGTTGGCCGGCTAAAACGGGCCAACGGAGCGGTTATCTATCGGCCCGAGCGCGAAAAGCAGATCTTGGATCGGCTAAAGAAGCTGAACCAAGGGTTGCTGAACCAAAAAGCGATTGAAGCCATTTTTTTGGAGATTTTTGCGGTCAGCCGAAATTTTGAACTGCCCGAACGCATTGCTTACCTAGGCCCAGAAGGTAGTTTCACTCACCAAGCGGCGGAAAGCCGGTTTGGGGCCATGAGCGACTATATTGCCCTCAGCTCGATCCGATCGGTGTTTGAAAGTGTGGACACGGGCCGCGCTCGCTTTGGAATCGTGCCGATTGAGAACAACCGCGAGGGTTCTGTTAACGAAACCATCGATCTGTTAATGACCACCGACATCAAGATTGTGGCCGAAATCCCGCTTGATATCCATTTCACTTTTGCTTCCAAAGAAGACAGCATTCCCCACATTCGCAAGATCTATTCCAAGGACATTGCCTTCCGCCAATGCAAGCGTTTTTTGGACGAGTATTTTGGCGAGCAACCCCAAGTGGAATTTATCCCGGTAGAATCCACCTCCAAAGCGGCCCGGCTGGCGGCCGAAGAACCCTATGCCGCAGCCATTTGTGCGAGAGTGGCGGCCCAAATCCATCAATTGCCGATTCTATTTGATAATATTGAAGACAGTGTCAACAACCGCACCCGCTTCTTGATCTTGGGCAAGGACATTGTGAATCAACGTGCACGTGGTTCCAAAACCAGTATTTTGGCCAAAATAGCCGATGAAGCGGGCAGTTTAGCCGATTTTTTGAGTGATTTCAACAAGGCGAAAATCAATCTGTCCAAGATTGAGAGTCGCCCCTCCAAAGAGGACAAACATTTCAAATATTGGTTCTTAATCGATTTTGATGGTCATTTTGAGGATGAGCACGTTGCCCCGGTAATGGCTAAGCACAAAGAATACATCAAGTGGTTGGGCAGTTATGTCAAACTCACTTAAACTGGCAGCCTAGCTAATCGTTGAACTGGGTCATGGTTTGTGGTGCACCCACCGTGCAAAACGACAGGGTCATCTCGATGGCTTTTTGCAGCACAAAATCGATTTCAGCAGTCTCTTCCTTGGTGAATTTTCCCAGCACATAATCGACCTGCCGGCCCTTGGCGTAATTGTCACCGATCCCAAACCGCAGGCGGTGGTAATTTTGGTGCCCCAGTGCAGCTTCAATGTCTTTTAACCCGTTGTGGCCCGCGCTGGAGCCAGCGGGGCGCAAACGGAGCTTGCCGAACGGCAGGGCGACGTCGTCCACAATCACCAAAAAGTTCTCGATCGGGATTTTGAGGGTTTGCAACCAATAGTTGACCGCTCGGCCACTCAGGTTCATGTAAGTGGTTGGTTTGATCAGGGACAAGCTTCGGCCCTTTGTTTTTACTTCGGCCAAATAGGCTTGCTTCTCAAATGAAAACGCGGCCCCATGCACGCGGGCCAGTTTGTCCACGACCATAAACCCGGCGTTGTGCCGCGTCTCGGCATACTCGGGCCCAATATTGCCCAAACCTGCGATCAGATATTTCATGGGTAGCTAAAGAGAGAAAATGGCCGGCCAAGCCAGAGATATACCGCCTCAATTGTTGCTGTTGAGCAGCAAGAAAATGAAAAGATAGATCCAGAGCAAATCCAAAAAATGCCAATAATTGGCGCACATCTCGATTCGCACCATTGCCTTGGAATGAACTTGCAGCCGGAACGACACGAAAGTAATGATAGCAACAAATACCAAGGCACTGATGATGTGCAGGCCGTGCAGGCCAGAAAGTACATACAGGAAGGAACCCGAGGGGTTGGAGGTGGAGCCGGTAAAATAAATGCCTGCCCCCACCAGATCGGCCCAGCCCTGCCACTGCATTGCCAAAAAGGCGGTGCCCAGCGCAAATGTAAGGAGCATGGCCCATTTTAGCCGGGCGATTTCATCTTTGCGGGCACTGGCCACTGCCCAGTGCATGGTGGCGCTACTGGCCAAAATAACCACCGAACTCCAATAAAATACCGTAGGCATGGGGAACTCGAGCCAGTTGCCTTCCGCTTTGCGCACTACATAGGCACTGGTAAGCCCAGCGAAGAGCATAATAACACTCACTATAAAGAGCCACATAGCAAATTTTTTGGGGTGCATCCCCAAAGTGGTTGCTGGCTCTGGTACCAAATCAAGTTGCTTGGGCTTTGCCATTTTTGTCATTAAATTTACTTTGGATTTTTGCCAAAAGTTTCTCCTTTCCTAACCTGTTTGGATGCCTTTTGTTTATCAAGGCGAATGCCTTTGCAAAAAATGATTTTTGATTGGGCCACCCATCAAGCTGACTTTTCGTAAAGGGTTAGCGGCTCACGGCAGTTGTTCGCCAACTGATCGGGCGCAAATTTCTGCAATTTACCCCGAAAACAGCCAATTGCCAAGGGCTTTTGTGGCTGTAATGGCCAGGAGGGCCTTCATGGGAGTGGATGTAATAACAGCAAGATTTAGTTTGGCTATAAAATGAATTTGGGGACATTATTTTTTTTGCTGGTCTTATTTCAACATCTTTGACCTAAGATCGGACAACATATTGGGCTTTTGTATTGGGGGTGGTTAAATTTTCAAAGATGATTTTTCCAAAGGCGACTTGGCTGATCGGCTTATTGTTGAGTACGTGGTTGGCGTTGGTCGCTAGTTCAGCGGTTAAGTCAAGCCCGAACTTATGGGTAGGTCCTGTTTTTCAACCCAAAACGGGGGTGGATTTTCATTTCGTGACCATAAAAATTATCAATGGCGAACTGCGTTGGGAGGCAACCGGCGAAAAAGCACAGGGTAAATATGTGGTGGAAGCGTTGGTCAACGGTACATGGATCTCCGAGCAAGTGCTGCCAGCCAAGGGCAGCCCCAGCAGCAGTTATTCGCTCAAGCTCCGCCAAGGAGACACTAGGCATAAATACCGCGTCAGATTCGTGGCTCCCCAATGGGTAGACCGAGTGTCGGAGGAGGTGGTCCTGCTGGCCGGGGAAATAACGTTTTATCCGCTCAATGTGACCGACAACCTGAACTTTTCTCAATTGCTCAAGTATGAAATCACCACGCCGGCGGGCAAAATAGTGCTGAAGGGTAGCGGCAAAACGGTTGACTGTCGACAACTTCCGTCCGGTCTTTACTACCTCTCATTCAATGACCGGAAAGAGAAATTCCTCAAAAAATAGTGGCTGGACAAATTTATGGGGCAAAAAAGCTGGCCTCGCTTCAGAAAGCGGCCAGCTTTTGTTTTATTTGTGCAGGAGATCCGATTATGAACAAAATCATCATTGCCATTGACGGGTATTCGGCATGCGGCAAGAGCAGCACCGCCAAGGTGGTGGCCAGCGCCCTGGGCTATGCCTACATCGACAGTGGGGCCATGTACCGGGCCGTCACCCTTTATTTTTTGCAAAACTACATCAGTCTCGATAACCCGCGCCAAGTCGCCAACGCACTCAACCAGATTGACATTGAATTCCGGCTGGCCCTTTCAGCAGCGGGAGAGGCCCCCTACAGCCAGACCTATCTCAACGGCCTGCAAGTGGAGCAGGAAATCCGCCAGATGTACGTATCCGATCAGGTGAGCGAAGTGAGCCGCCTCCCCCCAGTAAGGCATTTTTTGGTGGCCCAGCAGCAAAAGATGGGCAAACGCAAGGGATTGGTGATGGATGGCCGGGACATTGGCACGGTGGTGTTTCCGCACGCGGAGCTAAAATTGTTCATGACGGCCGACCTGCTGGAGCGGGCCCGCCGCCGCCAAGTGGAACTGCTGGAGCAGGGGCAACTGGTGAACATCGACGAGATAGTGGACAACCTGCGCAAGCGGGATCAGATAGACACGTCTCGATCCGAAAGCCCTTTGCGGCAGGCCACGGATGCCATCGTGATTGATACCACCAACATTACTTTTGAGGAGCAGATCGACCTCAGCCTGCGCTTGGCCTATTCCAAAATTTTGCGCCCGAACCAGTAAAGGACGGGGCGAGCAAAACCACGGCCAGAAATTTGCAAAAAAATTTGCAAATCCATTTTTTAGTTATACCTTTCAAAATCGGTTCAACAGCCCCTGCCAGTGGGAACCTACGGATCTGTTTTAATTATTTTTTTGCCTTATTGTCGTTTTTCTACTCCTCTCGCCAATCGAGGAGAGCGGGCATAATCTTACTGAGTCACAATTGTTAAAATCTACTTTCTGCCCTTTACCATGAAGTTCACTAGACAAAAAATGGTCGGTTGGTTCGACTTTGGCCAACTGTTCCATACCGCGATCAAAACGGTGGTTTCCAGCGCATTTGGCAATTATGCCGATAAACGGGAAATGCAGGCGGCCTTGGGCCAAGAAGAAAAGGAATCGGTTTTCTACGATTGCAGCGGCTCGGACGAGGTCTGGGTGGACTACATTTCGGATCTGGGCGACGGTTTTGATCCCACTTACACCGTGGCGCACTTACTGGGCAAACCATTTCTTCAAATCAATGACCAAGTGCTGCCGCAGGCCAAAATTCTGATCCTTGGTGGCGATCAGGTGTACCCCACCCCCGAAATGGTGGAGTACAACAACCGGTTCCGGGGCCCCTACAAAGCTGCCTTTCCTGATGTGGAATATGACCCCACCATCAAAGAAGATCCACTGGATCGAAGCTTGGACCGCCGAACTATCCTTGGGGAGGAGACCCGAGTACCGGCCAAGGACAAGTTTCCCTGGATGTTCGCCGTGCCCGGCAACCACGACTGGTACGATGGCCTTACCAATTTCATCAAGATATTCACCCAAGAGCGCCGGATTGGCAACTGGCAAACGATCCAGAAAAGGAGCTACTTTGCCATCAAGCTTCCTCATGATTGCTGGGTGTGGGGCATCGATGTCCAACTGGATTCGGACATTGATTATCCGCAGTGCAAGTATTTTGAGCAGATAGCCAAAGCAATGAAAAATGGCTCAAAAATCATCTTGTGCACCGCCGAACCGGTGTGGGTGTTCAAAGCCACTCAAAAGAAAAATACCAGTTATGACCGCCTTGATTACTTTGTCCGCAGTTATATAGAGAACGACAAGGGCTGGATTGGGCCCAAGGGTGAGTTTTGCCACCAACTGTTGGCCACCCTTACCGGCGATCTGCACCATTATTCACACTACAGCCAAGTCCGGGAAACATGGCGCGGGCCCAACCACTTGATCACTGCCGGTGGTGGTGGCACTTTCCTTCACCCCACCCACAACTTGCCCGAGACACTTACTGGGCTGGAAGAAGCCCCACTGGCCGGGCAAAAACCATCGCTGCCCCCCAATCTGGAAGCTGTATTCCCCCCTAAGGCCACTTCGCAGCGGCTATTGTTGGGCAATTTCTTGTTCCCCATCAAAAGTTGGCAGTTTACCGTTCTGATGGGCATTTTCTACGCGCTGTTTGCTTGGCTGGCCCAGTCCAACACCCACCTCCCGGGCAGCAATGGGGAGACGAGCAACACTTTTTTTGAAAACATCGCTTTATTTGCCGCCGATGGTTATGGGTTTTGGCAATGGCTGCTCCAGATGCTCAAAGCTTGGCTGCTCAACCCGATGATCTTGATCCTGTTGGTGGCCGTGGGCGCTGGTCTCTATAAATTTACCGATGCCAATGGCACCAAAAAAAGTTATGTGGGCTTCATTGGTGCTTTGCACGCTGTTGTCCAGTTGCTGAGCGTTTTTTTGGTCATCTGGAACCTGGTCAAATTCAACCCTCAGTTTTTTGCTATCCTGGGCCTTGGCGACGGCAATGCTGATGGATGGTGGAAAGCCCTGCTTTTTGCGGTGGAAATATTCGTAGTCGGTGGGGTGGTGGGAGCCTTGATCATGGGCGCTTATCTTTACATTACCAACCGCCTATTTGACATCCACTTAACCGAGTCCTTCTCGGGCCTAGCCATTGAGGACTACAAAAACCTGCTCCGCATCCATGTAGAAAAAGGCCGGGTGACCATTTATCCAGTCGGGATTCCCCACGTGACCAAAGACTGGCGCAACATCAGCCCCGATCCCAAGCAACCCAAATTCATGGGCACTGAGCCCAATATCCAATTGATCGAACCTCCCATTGTCATTTCATTCTAAAACCTGACCCCATGCAACCCAAATTATCAAAACCAACGGCGGCCATCAAGTCCGCTTATCAAGTAGTAGTGATCGGCTCAGGCTATGGCGGCAGCATTTCGGCTTCTCGCATGGCGCGGGCGGGCCAGCAAGTGTGCCTGCTGGAAAAAGGCCGCGAGATCCGCCCGGGTGAATTCCCCAACGACTTCGGCCAAGCGGTTCCCCAGATGCAAATGCACACCCCCAAGGGCCACATTGGTGACGATACCGGCCTATATGAAGTAACGGTGGGCAACGGCATCAATGTGGTAAAGGGCTGTGGCCTGGGGGGCACTTCGCTCATCAATGCCAATGTGTCCATCGAGCCCGAACCTCGGGTTTTTGCGCTGGATAGTTGGCCCACGGCCATTAAAGACGATTTGGCCAGTGTGTATGAGGGCATGGCCAAAGCCAAGGCCATGCTCAAACCAACCCCCTATCCAGCCGGAACACCCAACTATCCTGAACTGCCCAAGACCTTGGCCCACCAAAAATCGGCCGCTGCCCTGGGCGAAAAGTTTGAGTACCTCAATATCAATGTCAATTTTACCGACCAAAGCAACGGAAACCACGTAGGCGTGGCACAAAAAGCCTGTAACAACTGCGGTGACTGTTGTTCAGGCTGCAACGTATCGGCCAAGAACACCACCCTGATGAACTATTTGCCCGATGCGGTCAATCATGGGGCCGAAATATTTTGCGAAGTAGGCGTGAGCCACCTCGAGCGCCGGGGCGACAAATGGCTGGTCTATTACCAATTGCTCAACGTGGATCGGGCCAAGTTCGAGGCCCCGCTGTTGTTCATCGAGGCCGATCTGGTGTTCTTGGGCGCGGGCTCACTGGGCAGTACCGAAATTTTGCTCCGCTCGGCCCAAAAGGGCGGGCTGGCCCTTTCCCCCCGACTTGGCGACCGCTTTACTGGCAACGGTGACGTACTGGGTTTTGGCTATAATAGTGACGTGCCAATCAACGGAGTTGGTTTTGCGGACCGCACCGATGTGCCACCGGTCGGGCCGTGCATCACCTCGGTGATCGATGTCCGCCACCGCCCGGTACTGGAAGATGGCATGGTGATCGAGGAGGGCAGCATTCCCAGCGCCGTCAAGCCGTTGCTCAAACCGATGCTGTTCATGTCGGCCAAACTTCAGGGCACCCATACAGACACTGGCTTTGCCGACTGGGGTGCCGAAGCCGCCCGCGAAGCCGAAAGCTTGTTCAGAGGAGCGCACCACGGCTCGATCAACCATACCCAAACCTATTTGATCATGACCCACGACGATGTGAGCGGTAAAATGTCGCTCAGCAAGCAGGGTGACTTGACCATCGATTGGCCAGGGGTGGGCAAGCAAAAGATTTTTGCCAAAGCCAACCAAAACCTGCTCGGCGCCACCAAAGCCTTGGGGGGAACCTTTGTCAAAAACCCCACTTGGACCGAGGCCTTTGACTTTGAGCTGGTGACCGTCCACCCGTTGGGCGGGTGCATCATGGGCAACAGCGCCGAACACGGCGTGACCGACCACAAGGGCCAGGTATTCAATGGCGAAACGGGAACTGACCTGTACCCAAATCTGTATGTCACCGATGGCGCCATCGTGCCCTGTTCACTGGGAACTAACCCCCTGCTCACCATCTCTGGCCTGGCCGAACGCAACGCCAAGTTGATCGCCGAGGCACATGGTTGGACTGTCAACTACGATCTGCCACCGCGCAAGGCCGCCCAGGCCGCCCCACTGACCGCCGGCGTGATGTTTACCGAAACTATGAAAGGCTATTTTTCAACCCAAGAAAAGGCCGATTTCCAAGCGGGCCTGAGCCAAGGCTTGGCGCAAAACTCACCCTTGGCTTTCACGCTTACCATCCAAGTGGCCGATGTGGACCAGTTTGTGGCCGATCCTACGCATGAAGCCGGGATGGCCGGCACGGTGATCGCCACCCACCTTTCCGCCAAGGCCCTGACTGTTTCCGATGGCCGGTTCAACTTGTTTGTCAATGATGCCAACAAGCCCAACCAAAAGTACATGGAGTACAACCTGAAAATGCACTCCGTCGAGGGCAAGACCTATTATTTCAGTGGGTTCAAAAATGTAAAAGACGATACGGGTTTTGACGTTTGGAAAGATCTGACCGTGCTTTATGTAACCATTTATGACGGCCAGGACAGCCAGGCCCCAGTACTGGGAAAAGGGATGCTCAAGATAGAAATTGCTGATTTTGCCAAGCAATTGACCACCATGAAAGCTCTTAACACCAAGGGATTGATCCAAAAATCAGCCGCGCTACTTGCCTTCGGGAAATTATTTGGCGGCGATGTATGGGAGTCCTATTTTGCTTAACTTGATCAATGACGCACCATGGAAGATTTCGACATAGTTCCCTTTACCGCGCTGGATGGATTTCCCCTCAATTGCTGGCGCTATCGCCATTCGGACCGATCCAAAGGCCCCGTATTGCTCGTGCACGGGGCAGGGGTGAGGGCCAACCTGTTCTGCCCACCCAACGAAACCAATTTGGTAAAAATGTTGGCCGAAGAAGGCTATGATGTCTGGCTCGAGAACTGGCGGGCCAGCATCGAGTTTCCCAAAAACGAATGGGATCTGGATCAAGCTGGCCGCTACGACCACCCAGCCGCCGTGCAAAAAGTATGCGACGAAACCGGGGCCGCGACCATCAAGGCGGTCATCCATTGCCAAGGCTCTACCAGTTTTATGATTTCGGTTGTGCTAGGGCTAGTGCCCCAAGTGACCACCATCGTCACCAATGCGGTGTCGTTGCACCCGCACGTGCCGAGTTTTTCCAAAGTAAAGCTAAAATTCTTTGTTCCGGTGGTCAAGCTGATCACCCCCTACATCAACCCGCACTGGGGCAAAGTGGCTCCCGACTTGACGGCCAAAGCTTTTCGGGCATTTGTTACGCTCACCCATTGGGAAGATGATACTACCGTGGGCAAGTTTGTCAGCTTTACTTACGGCACCGGCTGGCCCGCGCTTTGGGAACTGGCCAACCTGAGCGACACCACCAAAAACTGGATCCAAGATGAGTTTGGCAACGTGCCAGTGCGCTTCTTTGGCCATATTCGGCGAGGTGTAGAGCGGGGGGCGTTGGCCCCTTTTGGTAGCGCCTCGGGCACCTATGCCGACCAACCACCCCAGACCAAGGCTCGGTTTGCCTTTTTTGCGGGCAAACTCAACAAGTGTTTTTCTTGGCAAAGCCAACAGGCCAGCTTTGATTATTTTGACCGGCTGAACCCGGGGAAGCATAAGCTGTATTTATTGGACACGTATAGCCATTTGGATGTTTTCCTTGGCAAAACTGCCCATCAAGATGTTTTTCCGCTCATGATTGCCGAATTGAACAAAGATTGATGATCGGTGGCATCCCGCTCACGCTGCCAATCAGTGCCAAAGATTCCCCGGCCCTGATGGCAGCGTGTCCATGCGACTATTCGGCCGCCGGCCGATGCCCGGCAACGAACTGTGCCTGGTTCGTTTGCCCAATGGAAAGGCGGTTTTTTGGTTTCAGTGATTCTTTGATAAGCAGTATATCTATCTGCCGGAAGCGTGGAGTTTGGTTGGGAATTTTGCGATGCTAATAAACGCCACCCTATTTTTTGGGTGACATTCCGTGGCCAATGCTTCTGCAAGTGCAACTTTGCGTCTAAACACAAGCCTATAGACGACCATTACCACCCACTAGTGCTTTGCTCACAATTTTTGATTTTTGGGGCTTTTGAAGTGCCAACCACCATTTTGAAGAAAGTTGGCGCTGTCATGTCATTAAAATGGGCAATAAAAAAACCTGCCCCGAATGGTGTCAGCGAGGCCTGCGGGTATTTCATGGTTTTTCAACGAACAATCATTGCCCAGTTCTCATTGGCATCCACGCCTATTGCGCGGCAAATAAAGCCCGGTTGTTGAGTGGCAAACACAACACCAACCGGTATATTTCTTGCCCAAATATCTCGGGCGAAACAGTTGGTTCTGGCTTGAACAAGTAATTTCAATCGGTAGGCAAACTTATAAAATCGCGATTGGGCATCCCGCTTTTCTCCATATCGAGGTGTAGAACATCAAGGGATTTTGGATAATGGGCTTCGGCATCAACCACAAGTTTTTGCCTACCTTTACACAAGTTTTGAAGCCATCCATGCTATCCATGTCATCCATGGGTATCGCATTGTTCTACCAACTTTTTAACAACCATCTTAACCATTGTTTTGTCTTTAGCCATCGTTTATTATGCGGTTCCATTACCTGTTGTTAGCCATATCGCTTTTTTTGTTGTTTGCCAAAGAAATGGCCGCTCAGTCCAGTTTTGGGGTGGCCGATATTTACCAATCGGACCAGTTTCGGGAGCGCAGCGTTGACAATGTAAATTGGATGAAAGATGGCCAATTTTACACCGCCCAATCCAACAATGACATTGTGCAATATAAAGTGGCCACCGGGGAGGTGGTAAAGACCCTCGTGCGGGGGAACAGCCTACCGTCGGGGATCAAGTTCAGCAATTACAGCTTTAGCCCAGACGAGAAAAAGTTGTTGTTGGTGACCAATTATCAATCGATTTACCGCCGTTCTTTCACCGCCGATTATTATGTCTATGATTTGGCCACCCAGCAGGCCAGCCCCCTCGCGAGCAATGGGCCCCAGTCCTACGCCACATTTTCGCCCGATGGCCGCAAAGTGGCCTTTGTGCGCGACAACAATGTGTACTACACCGATCTGGCCACGGGCCGCCAGACCGCAATCACCATCGACGGCAAGTTTGCCGAGCTGATCCACGGCTCCGCCGACTGGGTGTATGAGGAGGAATTTAGCTTTGCCCAAGCTTTTGAATGGTCACCGGATGGCCACTACATTGCCTTTATCAGCTTTGATGAACGCCGGGTCAAGGAGTACAACCTCCAACTATGGCAGGGCGAAGGCCAATATCCCTACGATTACCGTTTCAAATACCCCAAGGCCGGTGAGGATAACGCATTGGTCAGCGTCTCGATCCACCGGTTGGCCACCGGCAAAACCATCCAAGCTGATTTGGGCTCGGAAACAGACCTCTATGTGCCCCGGATCCGCTGGACCAACCAAGCCAACACCTTGGCCATTTTGCGCCTCAACCGCCTCCAAAACCAGCTCGACCTCCTCCACGCTGAGGCCAACACCGGCCGCACCGCCGTGGTGCTCACCGAGAGCAGTCCCACGTACATAGACGAGAGCATTTTTGACAATTTGGTGTACCTAAAAGACAATTTGCATTTTCTGTGGGCCAGCGAACGCGACGGCCACAAGCACCTGTACCTGTATGAAACCAAAGGCAAACTAGTTCGGCAAGTCACCAAGGGGAGTTGGGAAGTGCTCGACTTTCTGGGACTGGACGAGTCAGATGAGCGGCTTTATTACACCTCGACCGAGGTGTCGCCCTTGGAGAAGCATTTCTATTCGCTCACTATCGATGGGAAATCCAAAGTGCAACTTACCCAGGCCAAGGGCATGAACACCATTGACCTGAGCCCAGATTTCAAATATTGCTTGATTTCCAACACCAGCACCACCGCGCCACTAAACGTAAGTTTGGTGCAACTGCCTGAGAATAAAACCGTAAAAGTGTTGGAAAAAAATGAAGAGGTACAACAGTATTTTGCCCAATACCAACTGCCCCAGCGCACGTTTTTCACCTGTCCGGCCGCTGATGGCACCCTCCTGAACGGCTATTTGCTCAAACCGGCCAACTTTGACCCCAAGCGCAAGTACCCCGTGCTCATGCACGTGTATGGCGGGCCCGGCTCGCAACAGGTGTGCGATGAGTGGAATGGTGGTTACAACGACCTCTGGCACGCGATGCTCACCCAGTCGGGCTACCTAGTGGCTTGCGTGGACAACCGGGGCACGGGCGCACGGGGCGAGGCCTTCAAAAAAGTGACCTACGCCAAATTGGGCAAGTATGAAACCCAAGACCAGATAGCCGCCGCCAATTACTTGGCCAAGCTGGATTACGTGGACAAAACGCGCTTGGGAATCTGGGGTTGGAGTTACGGTGGCTATATGACGTCCCTCTGCATGACCGTGGGTGCTGGGGTGTTCAAAATGGGCATTGCCGTGGCTCCCGTCACCAATTGGCGGTTTTATGATACCGTTTACACCGAGCGGTTTCTCCAGCGGCCCCAAGACAATGGAGCCGGCTACGACGACAATTCCCCGCTTACCCACGCTGCTAAGTTGCGTGGGCATTTCCTGCTGATCCACGGCACTGGGGACGACAATGTTCACGTCCAGAACAGTTATGCCCTGCAAGAGGCCTTGATCGCGGCCAATAAGCAGTTTACCTCGTTCATTTACCCAGACCGTAATCATGGCATTTACGGGGGCAACACCCGCACCCATTTGTTCACGATGATGACCGATTTTGTGCTAAAAAATTTGTAGCCAGTACCAGTCCTTGTCCGTATCGAAAGAAGCGGCAAAAAATTCTTGTGGGGAAGCTTTTTTTTGATAGGCCAAAATGAAAAACAGTTTTTCTTCAATGAGGGGTGAGAAATTCATTTTTTGGGGGGACATAGGGGCGTACCCTTGGTAGGCCATCCAGGGCAAAATGGTTGATGAACATTTCCCAATTTTGCTTGAAGAGGGGGGAACAGCTCATCAAATTTCTCTATTTGGAGCGAGGTGATGGACAGGAACTGCTTGGGGTTTTAGCGTATTTTTTGATAATTCATTGGATTAGGTGGTTGGTGAAAATACAAAATTACTGCACAAACGCTTTTCAGTCCAAAATATTGAAAATAATTTTAAAGAAATAAGATTATTCCACTAAAAAATATAATTATAAGGTCTATTGGATACTTGCCAATTGCATCACATTAATGCTTTATCCGGGCCCAATTCGTTCATACACCACAAAATCGTGCGCGAACTCATTTTTTGCATCGGCGGGCAGTGATCGGCGGGAGGTTTCCCGCCATTGGGCCGGGGGTGGGGCCGGTAGGAACACGTCGCCCTCCACAACGGCATGGACCTCGGTACTGTACAGCCGATCAACCAAAGGCATAAAAAGCAGGAATATCTCCGCCCCACCTATCACAAACAACTCGGTCTCGCCCGCCAGTTGGGCCACGCGGATCGCTTGCTCCCAGTCGGGCACCACCAGCACCTCTGCTGGCGCGATCCAGCCGGTTTGGCGGGTAAGGACAATAGACGTGCGGTTGGGCAGTGGCCTGCCGATGGAGTCAAAGGTTTTGCGGCCCATGACCAAATGGTGGCCAGTGGTCAATTGCTTAAAATAGGCCAAGTCGGCCGGCAAGTGCCAAGGCAGTCGGTTGGCTTTCCCGATGGCCCCATTGGTGGCCCGGGCAACGATAGCAGAAATGAGCATTGGGCGAAAAAGGCTGATCAAGCACAAAGCAACATAAAAAAGTCCCCAAAATATTGGGGACTCTTATAATAGGTATGATCATCAAAATGCAGGATTAAGCGGCGGCCAGTTCAGGTGCGCCAATGAGGCTGTAAAGTGCCCGCTGATATTTGCCGATCACGATGTTCTGATCAAAACGCTCCACGGCCAGTTGGCGACTGTTGGTGCCCATTTGGCGCAGTGTAGTATCATTTACGTGCATCATCTGCTTCATTTTGTCGGCCAAATCTTGGGGGTCTTTCACTTTGCACAAAAAACCGTTGAAGCCGTGTTCCACCGTGTCGCGGCAACCAGGCACGTCAGTCGCAATAATGGGCTTGCCAAGGCTGGCGGCCTCCAGCAATGTGCGGGGAGTTCCTTCACGATATGAAGGCAGGATGACACAGTCGGCTAACTGGATAACGGGTATCACATCGGACACCGTGCCCAAATACTCGATCAAACCTTCTTTGACCCACGCATTGATCTGTTCGCGGGGCACACCTAGGCCGCGCTCGGTCTCAATTTTGCCTAGCAGTTG
>JAYUVL010000200.1:0-2722 GCA_043754075.1 Cytophagales bacterium
GAATAATTTGTAAAACCAAAATTTTTTAAACCACTTCTTTTTCAGTATATGTCTGGGGCTTTGGCTATGCTTATGCGGCCAGTTGGTCGTTGGCCGTAGAGGAACACTTTTACTTTGGGCTGGTGTTCTGCCTTTGGCTGGGCACTAAATACAACTGGCTGCGGTTGGAATTGGTTCAGGAGAAGCCCCCGTTTGGTTACCGCCCCGGTCAGATCGAGGGCCTCATCGGCGCGATAATGCTGCTTTGCTTGGCTCTTCGTATTTTCTGCAACTTGCATTTCCCGGAACAAACCGTTCTGAACTTCGTCATGACCCATTTGCGCATCGACTCATTGTTGGCTGGGGTGCTGGTGGCTTACCTTTACTATTTCAAAATCCACTCTTTCCGGGCCAGCTTTGCCAAATACCGGGTTGGGTGTGGGTCAATTGCTGTTTTGGGAATTAGCTGGACCCCATTTGTAGAGCCTATCCCCTCCGTTTTTGCCAAGACCATTGGCTTTACCTTGCTCTATCTCGCTTTTGGCATTGTGCTGGCGTATTTTCTGCTCACCGATGCTATCAACCGCCAATTGGATGCACTCTTTACCAAGGGGGCCGTCAATGCGATGAGCAAAATCGGGTATTGTTCCTACTCGATCTACATTATCCACTCCTTTATCATTGATCAGATGGGTGCGCTATGGGCGCGCTTTCCCCAGTACCAAAACCACTACACTGATTTCGTTTGGGTCACCGGCTTGAGCATTGGCATTGGCATCTTGATGACGCATTATTTGGAGCGTTATTTCCTGAAAATCAGGGACAAATATTACCCAAACCGAGCAATGTAAAGGCCTGTTTTGCGGACAGCCACGGCACTGCTGGGCGGGCAGTTTCGTGGCCAATGCCCCACGGTGAGCGCTGCGGCCCCAAAAGATAAGTGGCGTGCCGATTGCTTTTATCAATAATTAGGTATCTTTACAGTAATTAAAGATTGAACCTGATCCGCATGGCCCTCTCCGAAGCTACATTAACATGGTGGAACAACCTCAACCAGACCGCCACTGACATTCCCCTGATTTCGGGGGGCATCAGTGCGGGGTTCCCTTCCCCAGCAACCGACTTTATCGATCTGACCATCGACCTGAACCGGCACCTGATCAAGCATCCGGCGGCCACTTTTTTTGCCCGGGTTTCGGGAAGTTCCATGCAAGATGCCGGCATTGGCGATGGCGACCTGCTCATCATCGACAAAGGGCTGGAAGCCACCAATGGCCGGGTGGCCGTTTGTTATTTGGACGGCGAGTTTACCCTCAAGCGCATCCAGGCCGACAAGACCGGCTGCTGGCTGCTGCCCGCCAACCCCGATTACTCGCCCATCCGGGTGACGGACGAAAACGAGTTCCTGATCTGGGGCATCATCACCTATGTTATCAAAGCCGTATGATGTTCGCCCTGGTTGACTGCAACAATTTCTACGCCTCGTGCGAGCGCGTGTTCCGGCCCGACCTCAACGGCCAGCCCGTGGTGGTGCTGTCCAACAACGACGGGTGCGTGATCGCCCGCAGCAACGAGGCCAAGGAAGCGGGCATTCCCATGGGTGCGCCGGCTTTTAAGTATGCCCCCATTTTTACCAGCAAAGGAATCCGGGTGTTCTCGGCCAATTTTGCGCTCTACGGCGACATGAGCCAGCGCGTGATGTCGTTGCTCCAGGAGTTTGCCCCGGATCTGGAGATCTACAGCATCGACGAAGCCTTCCTCCAGTTGACCGATCTGGGCGGGGTGGATCTGGCCCAGTATGCCGCGCAGATGCGGCGGCGCGTCACCAAATGCACGGGCATCCCGATCAGCATTGGGCTGGCCCCCACCAAAGCCCTGGCCAAGGTGGCCAACCGAATCGCCAAGAAATTTGCCGAGCGGACAGCCAATGTCCACGTGATCGACTCCGAGGCCAAGCGGATCAAGGCGTTGCAATGGCTCAAAGTCGGCGATGTGTGGGGCATTGGCCGCCAACACGTGAAGCGGCTGCAAGCGGCGGGCATTGGCACGGCCTACGATTTTTCCCGGATGGATCCCGGATGGGTCAAAAAACACATGGGGGTAGTGGGGATCCGGCTCCAGCGCGATTTGCAAGGGATCCCCACTTTGGGCCTGACCCAAGCCCAAGCCAAAAAAAACATCGCCATTACCCGTTCGTTTGAGGAAAACTACACCCGTTTGGCCGAGGTGCAAGAGCGGGTGACCACGTTTGCGGTGGCCTGTGCGGAAAAACTGCGCCGCCAAGGGGCCTGCTGCAATGCCCTCATGGTGTTTGTGCGGACCAACCGCCACCGGGGCGATCTGGCCCAATATGGCAACTCGGCGGTGGTCCAACTGCCATTCCCCACCAACTCGGGCATTGAACTGGCCCAATTTGCCACCAAGGCCCTGAAGGGCATTTTTCGGGAAGGGTACGCCTACAAAAAAGCCGGAGTAATCGCCATGGGTTTTACTCCCGCCACCGATGCCCAGCTCAACCTGTTTGCCGATAGCGACCCACGCCATGCCGCCCTGATGAAAGCCGTGGACGGGCTCAACGCCGCTTTTGGCCAGCAAAAAGTGCGCTTGGCCTCCCAAGATGCCGGCCGGGTATGGAAAATGAAACAAGAGCGGTTGCCCTGCCGGTGGTAGCGATCCCGGCCTCAAACTTTCACTTGGATGATCTCCTCCAGCCGGGTGGTGTACCGGGGCGACAACCGCTCTT
>JAYUVL010000201.1:0-4072 GCA_043754075.1 Cytophagales bacterium
ACAGGACAACCACCCCATAGAACTGGGCACCAGCGAAATCGCTGAACAAAAATGGTCGTACCTGCACGAAGACCCGTTCAGGGCGGGGCTTGTTGCCGGACCTGATGTTCTTGTTTGGTTGATCCGTCCGCGCAAGTCTGAAGACTTGCCCCATGACCGGCACAAGTCGCGCTTCGCTAAGACTTGCGCCAGCGGTTGTCCATCCCCAAGCCCAACAACGGCCAACCCTGGCAGCGGCTTGCCGCCCTGCCAGTGGTTATCATCCCCAAGCCCAACAAGGGCCCAACCCTGGCAGCGGCTTTCCGCCCTGCCAGCGGTTATGATCCCCAAGCCCAACAACGCCCAACCCTGGCAGCGGCTTGCCGCCCTGCCAGCGGTTGTCATCCCCAAGCCCAACAACGCCCAACCCTGGCAGCGGCTTTCCGCCCTGCCAGCGGTTGTTAACCAAAAGTATCAAACCGAAAGCCTCAAACCCTCGCAGCGTTTGAGGCTTTCGGTTTTGCATAAAATCCCCCTTTTTATTACCCGTGCCCCTTTTTGTCACCGATCGGATCACAATGAACAGGCGCGCGCCTTTTCCCCTGATTCCCCCCGAAATGCCGGTATTGGGCAAAGTGGGGACAAGCGGGAGGGAAATAAGGAGTCCCAAGTGTGCCAGTGCAAAGGCTAGACCGGGCCAAGGTCGCTTCGCCAGCTGCAAGGCTCCTAGGGGGAGAGGTTCTTGGGTTATTTTCCTCACGCTTATTGGAAAACTACGTTCATTCGTTATAAAAAATCCTTACTTGTTTGGCAGGACTGAAAATATTTCAAAAACTGGTGACTTTTTATAATTTTGCGACTTAACTGAAATCTTATGATTGAAAACTACCTCCCGGCATTCAGGGTATTTTATCCCTCAAGGCTACTTTGGCTTTTGGCCTTCATTGCTTTTTCCATCCCCACGACATGGGCGCAGGGCCTGACCGAGGTCCAAAAGCAAAAGATCGATCCTCGTTTTTATGCCGTATTGGCGGACAACTTGCCCATGGGGGGTAGGTTTGGCCAACGGGAATTGGAAGACTTTGTGGCCTCATCGCCCGTTCTAGAAACCAAGTACCAAGCGGTGATCTACACCGATCAGCCCGAAAGCCTCGTAGGCACGGGCATTGAGGTGGGCGCCGTGTTGCCCCGCTTCGTGACGGCCATCCTCACGGCCAGCCAAATGAAGCAAGTGGCCGCTTTGGCTACGGTGCGCTATCTTGCCGCCCCTGAACTTGACTATCCTACCAACCGCGAGGCTGGGGCGGCCGTTGGGGCCAATCTGCTCAACAACGGTTTCCTGTATGGCACCAACTATAAGGGCCAAGGCGTCATTGTCTGCATCTTTGATTCGGGCATAGATTGGCGGCACGCCGATTTCCGCAATGCCGACGGGACTTCGAGGATCAGGTTCCTTTGGGACGTTACCATTACCGCGACCGGGGCTGAAACCACGCCTAGCGGACGCACGGGAGGGGTTATCCCCTTCAACTATGGGGTGGAATACACCAAAGCCCAACTCGATGACGAACTAGACGGCACGCCCACGGGTTTTGTGCGCGAGCAAGACACCAATGGCCACGGCACCCACGTGGCTGGCACGGCGGCTGGCAATGGCCTGGCTTTGGCTGGGGAGCGCTTCACGGGGATTGCCCCAGAGGCCGATTTACTCATTATTAAAGGCGGCAATGCGAATTTCACCTCGGTCAACCAGATCAACGGCCTGCAATATGCCCGGCAGATCGCCGAACAATTGGGCAGACCAGTGGTAATCAATATGAGCTTGGGGGGGCAGTCGAGCGCCCATGATGGCACCCGTGACACAGAGTTGGCTGTTGACAACTTCACCGGGCCAGGCCGGGTGGCCGCCCTTTCGGCGGGCAATGATGGGGCAAGTGCCATCCATTACACGGCTACCTTGGCAAACAATGCTTCGCAGGCCCATACCATAACCATTGCCAGCCCGACGGCTGGGCTGGCCAATACTTTTGTTGGTTTGGAAACTTGGTTCAGCAATGGTGGAGCGGTCGATGTGACCGTGACTGCCCCCAATGGAACCACCATTGTCACTTCAGTGGGTGGGGCAGATCAGGCAGTTGGCACCACCCAGGGTTCGGTAGAAATCTACCACAATACCGTTATTCACCCCTCGGGGCATCGGCGCATCCAAGTTTTTCTGGGCGATTTTGGCAACTCGCCCAATAATGTGGAAATCGCCACTGGCAACTGGACGATCCAGTTCACCAATGTCTCGGGCGCACCCATTACCTACCACAGTTGGCGGGTAAGCATGACGGGCCTGGTGGCCACCCTCGTTGGGGCCGATGCGGAATATACCGTAGGCTCGCCGGGCCTGGCCAACGAGGCCATCACCGTTGGGGCCTATGCCCTCAAGTGGCGCTGGCGTTCGATCGCTGGGTCTTTTGGATATAATGGAGCCAATCGCTCGGACAACTTGGCTAACTTTAGTTCGCGAGGCCCCCGCCGTGATGGGGTGATGAAGCCCGACCTTACCGCTCCCGGCCAGATTGTGGGGTCGGCGCGCTCCACCAATCGGACTCTGCCTGCCCCAGCCAGCGACTCCGAAACGGACCCCAGCGGCCTTTACTTTTTCCAACAGGGCACGAGTATGGCTGCGCCAGTGGTGGCGGGCTGCATTGCTTTATTGCTCCAGCAAAAGCCCACTGCCGACTGGAGCGAGATCAAAAACCTGCTCACCAGCACGGCCACCAAGGATACCTACACTGGGGCAGTGGCCAACAACAACTGGGGGCATGGCAAGACCGATATTTATCGGGCGATGATCAGTTTGGTCAACCAGCCGGCCCTGTCCACTTCTCAGCGGACCATGCTTGCCTACGACGATTGGGCCGCTGATCTTGGGGTCACCCTAAATTCGGGCCAACGGACTGCGGTTCGCATCTCTCCCACATTCAGCGGGCAACTTACGGGGGCGTTTTACCACATTTC
Organism: Cytophagales bacterium; assembly: GCA_043754075.1. Classification (GTDB taxonomy): domain Bacteria; phylum Bacteroidota; class Bacteroidia; order Cytophagales; family Thermoflexibacteraceae; genus JALONO01. Next base: position 2,989 of record JAYUVL010000201.1, read on the forward strand.
TGCTGCTGCTGCTGTCACTGGCCCGGTCAATGTTGAATTGTGGACCAATGTGGCGGATAATCCAGGGGCCTTGATCCCCGGTACGGCCACCAGCATAGCCGCCAACCGCCAGCACCTCAATGCTTGGAACTACTTCGACCTCATGGCCACCAATATCCAAGTGGTGGCTGGTACCGACTATTGGCTGGTGGTATATCAAACCGCCGCAGAAAATTTTAGCTTTAGACATGATAATAGCCTCACGCTCGCGCCGGTGGTGAGGTCCAAGGTGTTTAATGGTACTTGGGGCAATGCAGCCGGCGATTTGCGCATCCGGCCCGTCATCACCCAGAAAGACGCCGCCGTGGTTTGGAACGGTTCGACTTGGCTGGGAGGTGTTCCGGGCTTGGCAGTCAATGCCGCCATCGCTGGGCCTTACCCCAATGGCGTGGGTGGCCAAGGGTCCTTTCAGATCAACAACCTCAATGTAAATGCGGGGCACACCCTCACCATTGAGACGGGGCATGCCCTCACCATGACGGGCGGCCTGACCAATGCGGGCACGATATTGGTTCAGAACAATGGGGCTTTGCTCCAAACCACGGGCAGCACCCTGGGCACCACCAGCGGCACCTTTACCGCCCAGCGGGCCCTGGCCAGCAAGCTGGGCTTCGGCTACCACTTCATCAGTTCCCCCGTGGCGGGCCAGTCCATCGCCTCGGTGCTGGCCGGCAACACTTTTGCCAACAACCGCTTCCGCTATGATGCCACCCAGGTAAGCCCCGCCAACCGCTGGATCGTGTTCGGCGGCACCATGGCCGCCGGGGCGGGCTACACCCACCTGCCCGCGGCCGGCGCCGGCACCTTCAGCTTTGTGGGCACGCCTCACAACGGCAACGTGAGCACCACCCTCACCGGGCAGGCCAGCAACCGCTTCAACCTGGTGGGCAACCCCTACCCCAGCCCCTTGCGCCTGAGCACTTTGTTTGCTGACAACACTGGCGCGACCGGCATCAGCGGCACGGCCTGGTTCTGGCAGGACAACAACAACAACACCGGCACGGGCAGCTACCTGACCCTCAACGTTGTCCAACGCCAACGCCCA
>JAYUVL010000202.1:0-4941 GCA_043754075.1 Cytophagales bacterium
CCAGCGCATTCATCTTTAGGCTTTTGATTCACTAAATTACCAAAAATCATTTTTATGTCCATTTCAATCAAAGAAATTACCGTTCAAGAGTTTGTGCAGCTTCGCAAAGCCGGGGCCGATTTTCAATTGATCGATGTGCGCGAGCCCAGCGAGCATAGTTTTGCCAATTTGGCCGGGGAGCTAATCCCCTTGGGCTCGTTGTTGGATCGGGCCGATCGCATTTCGCCCTATCGGCAGGTAATCATTTATTGCCGGAGCGGCAAACGGAGTGCCCAAGCCATCTTGCAGTTGCAAAGTTTCTTTAGCTTTGACAATTTGTACAACCTCAAGGGCGGCATTTTGGCCTATGCCGATGAAATTGACCAATCAATCCCGAAATATTAAGAATACTCACTTTTTGTTGCAAGTTGATTATCTTAGGGTTTTATTCCCATTTTCCAAACGTTGTCACACACATTTTTATGGCACTCAGACTAGGCGATCTCGCCCCCAATTTCACCGCCCAGACCACCGAGGGCGAAATCGATTTTTACGAGTGGGCAGGCAGCAGTTGGGTGGTGTTTTTTTCACATCCAGCCGACTTTACGCCCGTATGCACCACTGAACTGGGCACCGTGGCCAAGTACCACGACAAATTTGCCCAGCGCAATGTCAAGACCATTGCCATCAGCGTGGATCCGCTCGGCTCCCATCACGAATGGATCAAGGACATCAACGAAACCCAGCACACTGAGCTGGACTACCCGCTGATCGCCGATCCGGATCGGAGCATCGCCCATTTGTATGACATGATCCACCCCAACGCCATCGATAACTTGACGGTGCGCTCGGTGTTCGTGATTGGGCCTGACCACAAAATCAAGTTGACCCTGACTTATCCAGCTTCCACTGGTCGCAACTTTGATGAAATCCTGCGGGTGATCGATTCACTGCAACTGACGGCCAAGCACAGCGTGGCCACTCCCGCCAACTGGCAGCAGGGAGACGATGTGATTGTGAGTTTGGCGGTCAAGACCGAGGACATTCCAGCCAAGTTTCCCAAAGGGCACCAGATCATCAAGCCTTATTTGCGCACTACGCCCCAGCCCGATTAGACGGAGCTGGTCGAGCAAACATTAAAGCGGTTGGAGCGCCTTCACGGTCCATAATGATTTACCGGCACCAGATCATGCCGGGGGGCATTGTGTGTGCCAACCGACAAAGACTATGACTTTTCAGGTTACCAAGCTGCCGGGCAGTTTTACCGTCCGTTAGCTTTTTTTCCGGTTGTTTGGCCGAGTGGCTAAAGGCAGAGGCCAGCAAAGCCTCCCACGACGGTTCGATTCCGTCAGCAACCGCTGTGTTGTTTTCATTTTCGGTTTCTTGGGCTATTGGGCGATATTATTGCCCAATAGCTTTTTGATGCCCGTCGATTTGCGCCTACCCAGCAATTGGTTGGGCCGTACTTGAAGAGCGCCATTGGCTAGTGGCTGGTGCAAGGAGCGGCTTGGCCCTGTTTTGCCCCAACAGTTGGATCAATGGTTTTTTGTAATTATATTTGTTTGGGTCGTTTTGCATCCGGGCACAGGGCGGCCAACCGCTACCCAATAGATTAGTCAAACATTAACACCACCTTCATGAGCCAATCGTATTCACGGCGCGATTTCGTCCGCCAATTGTCCCTCGGGGCCGGCGCATTGACTGCTGCCCCAAGCTTGGCGGCCTCGTTGGCCCACCACAGTGTTCCCCCCAAAAAATTGGGCATCGCCCTCGTGGGGCTGGGCAATTACAGCAAAAACAACTTGGCTCCGGCTTTGGCCCAGACCCAGTTTTGCCGCTTGGCGGGCATCGTGACCGGATCGCCGGCCAAGGCGGTGGAATGGGCCAAAAAACACAATATCCCCAAGCAAAATATTTACAACTATGACAATTTTGACAGTATAGCCAATAACCCCGATATTGACATCGTCTATGTGGTATTGCCCAATTCGCTGCACAAGGAGTTTACGATCCGGGCGGCCAAAGCGGGCAAGCACGTCATCTGCGAAAAACCTATGTCGGTCTCGGTGAAAGAGGGCGAAGCGATGATCGCGGCCTGCAAAGCTGCGGGCAAACAACTGGCCATTGGCTACCGCCTGCACTTTGAGCCGCACACGCTCGAGGTAATGCGCTTGGCCCGCGAAATGGACTTTGGGGCCATCAAACACGTAGAGACGCATTTTGGGTTCAGCATTGGCGACCCTACCCAGTGGCGCATGAAAAAAGCCTTGGCCGGCGGTGGCCCGCTGATGGACGTGGGGATATATTGCATTCAAGGGGCGCGCTATGCTACAGGCCTGGAGCCAATTGCGGTCACGGCGCAAGCCTTCAAGACCAATCCAGTCAAATTCAGTGAAGTCGAGGAAACCCTCACTTGGCAACTGGCGTTCCCGGGTGGGCTAGTGGCCAATGGCAGCACCACTTATGCGTTCAATGTGGAGCGGCTGCGGGTAACGGCCGAAAAGGGCTACTATGAACTAAGCCCGGCCTACGGCTACGGGCCGCTCAAGGGCCGCACCAGCAAAGGGGAGATGAATTTCCCCCATGCCCTGCACCAAATCGCCCAGATGGATGCCTTTGCCGATTGCCTGCTCAATAACCGGCCCACCACCGTGCCCGGCGAGCTGGGCCTACAAGACATGAAAATCATCGAGGCCATTTATCAAGCCGTGGACAGTGGCCGCCGGATTGAGATTGCGCATTAGTGCCCCGAAATTATATTTTCACTTGCTTGCAGCCTTTTGGCCCCCAGTTGGGTCTTGACAATAGCACTTCAACCAGTGACTGTTATGAAAAGGCTGTTTTATTTGGGAATGTTGATTTTACTAGTGATGGCGATTATCAATTTGTCCGGCTGTGCCCAATAGTGGGCTTTTGGCACACTTGCCAGCCGGGCGATTGGCTCGGCTAACAAAAGTTTGGTGGGAAAATGCTTTAATTTGCTCCAGTAGGGGCACGATTGGGCCAACTGAGACGTTTCTCCTGCGTAAAGGGAGACCAGTTGGGTTTCCCACTTTATTGAAATCTAGGACAAATGGTTAGATTTGTACGCATTTTTTTGGCAGTTTTTTCGGGGCTGGCGGCCGTCTTTTTTGTGCAGAGCGGCGTGCCTTTTTTGGCCCTGATCTCGATAGCAATCTGCTTGAGCTTTTTGCTCAAAACCACCTTTCGGTTTTTCAAAATTGCGCTCAACATTATCTTGGGGCTCTCGGCTATCGTGATCGTACTGGGCGCATCTGTGTTGGTCTATAGTTTTTACACACCAACAGCAGGCCCCAAACAAGCCGAGCAACCGTTGGTGCAGGGAAAGCCTACACCCATCGATGAGCTGAGCATTGTCAACTTGCCCGAGCCGGGCCGCCACAAAAACCCCAGTGCCCAGCCCATCCCCTTTTCGGTTCATTTCCGCCGCTGGGCCGACAGTCAGCGCAAGAGCTATAAAGGAGCATTGGCCGTGGCCGAAAAGCATTTTGCCGTCAGCCAAGCACACCGCAATGGCCTTGCCAGTCCCAATTACAACAATAATTACGCTGAATATTGGCAACAAATTTATCGGTCTTTGGCCATCGCCGATCTGGACCGAATGCCCCGGGTCTATGCCATGTTTGACAGCCTGCGCTTCCAAAAACGGTTACCGACGCCCGAGTTTGCCGACATGATTGTTTCCTGTGTGCAAGACATTCCCTACGTATTGCTGCACGAATACAGTTGCCATGAAATCGACAGCATTTATCCCCTTTATGCCCAACTGCACAAAGAGTCGGCCTGTATGCCCAACGTGCGGTTTGGCCTTCAATCCCCGGTAGAATTTATGTACAATTTGAAGGGCGACTGCGACACCCGGGTCATCTTGTTGTATGACATCATGAGCCATTTCGGCTTCGATGTGGCCATTTTGGTCAGCGAGACCTACGGGCACGCCTTATTGGGGGTCAATTTGCCGGCGAGGGGCAACTTTGTGCCCTACCAGGGCAAGAAATACTACGTTTGGGAAACCACTCAGCATGGTTATCCCTTGGGCGAGATCGATCCAACCTATGAGGACATGAATTATTGGTCGGTGTCTATGACCAGCAAATAATCGCCAAAAAGTGGCCGTTGCCTTTCATTTTCTGTCTTCCGATCGGTTGGTAGCCTGTTGGTTTATCGCACATAAATCCTAATTTTGGGACATGAAAAAAGACATCATTTTCCCAGTGGTGGAAGGCATAAAAGTGGCAGTGGGCTACAATGAAGAAGTTTCGGCAAGTGAAGAATGGAATGTTTACATTATCAATGACTTGGACATACAAGTTGAGAATGTGATCGTTGTTTCGCGGGGCTATGGCGAGCCGGGCGAGGATCAGCAAAAGACCTCAGTGCTGCGGCAATTGATCGGCTCTTTGCCGGCCAATACTGCCATAAAGGTCGAACCCATCGATCCGGCCCTGTTCCATTTGTTCAATGAATACTGGGTGAGCTATTACATTGGCAGCCAGATCTACGACAAGAAATTTATCTTTGTCCCCGATTCACTCGTTAAAGCCAACTTGCGCTATGTGCCCCAACTATCCATGAAAGGCATATTACATGAATAGTGTTGACAAAATAATGCCCGAAGATTTTGCGCACCTGATCACGCAGGCCGATTACGAAATCATTTTGGGTTATGCCTTGGATTATTTTGCCAATAAAGATCATAAAGTAATTAAAGTAGAAGATGGGGTCATCAGCGTAGATTACCCAGATTTAAAAAACATCCAGTTTGGGCTGGACAACCTCATTCGCAGCATTGCCACCGAAGAACGCGCTCAGTGGAAACGTGCCATTTACCGGCATTTTGCGCGCTTTAAAAACCATACTTCGGCCTACAATTACCTGTTTGCCGATTTTGATTACGCCCAGCAGTTCCTCAAAGTGCTGGTCAAAGGGCAGGGGTTCGCC
>JAYUVL010000203.1:0-3336 GCA_043754075.1 Cytophagales bacterium
GGCTTCGCCCCACATCTGGCGCGACACCACCCCGTGGAGTTTGGACACTCCGTTGGCTTTGCGGGACAGGTTGAGGGCGGCCAAGGTATAGTCAAACACCGAGCGGGCCGCTTGCCCAGCCACGATCAGGGCCTCGCCCGTGGGCACTTTGCCAAAGAATTTCATCAAGTGCAGCAGGTGGGTGTCGTGGGTTTCGTTCCCCGCTTTTTCGGGCGTGTGGGTGGTAAACACGAGCCGCTTTTTCACTTCGGCCTGGTCCCGCCCATGCTTGTCGTACAGGTGGAAGGCCAGCGGCAGGGCGTGGCCTTCGTTCATGTGGTAGAGGTCGGCCCCGCCGAGGGCATCCACCACCTTGGCCCCGCCAACGCCCAGCACAATGCTCTGGGCGACACGGGTCAGCTCGTTACTGTCATACAGCCGCCGGGTAATGGTGCGCGACATGGCATCATTTTCGTCTATATCGGTAGAGAGCAGGTAAATGGGGGCGGTACCAAACGTTTCGGCCCGGAGGCAGTAGGCTTTCACCCAGACGCGGCCATCGGAAATGGGCACGCTAACCTTGATACCGGTGTCTTCCAAAAAATTGTAGTCTCTTTCCTGGAACAGGACATCCATCTGGCCGTTGGCCTTGCGCACCTGCTCATAGTAGCCGGTGGACCACAGCATGGTGATCCCGATCAAGTTTTGCTTGAGGTCAAACGCACTCCGCATGTGCGATCCGGCCAAAAAGCCCAACCCGCCCGAGTAGGTCTTCAGGCTTTGGTCAATGGCAATCTCCATTGAAAAATAGGCAACGCGCTGGCTGTAGGCAGGGGCGGGTGTGTAGGGATGGTGCCAAGTGCTGTACTTGGCCTCGTTGGTTGGGTGGATCATCATTGGGAAAACAGGGTTCAGTTGCTTGGTGAACAGCCAAATATAAACAAGACCCACCGAAAAAGTCGTGGATCGCGCCGATCTTCGGCTAAATTGCAGCACAAAAACCCATATTATGATGCAACAGACCATTTTTGGCCAGCTAAGGCCCAGTTATTTTGGCCACCCATTCTTGCGTTTGATCGTTTTTGTGGCGTGCTTGTGCTTGGCTTTTCCGAGCTTGGCCCAGCAACGCTACCAGAGTTTGGCCGAGGCCCTGCAGGCTGGCCGGGATTTGTCGGGGGCATTTGGCCCCACCAGTGTGAACTGGATCAACGGCGGGGAAAAATACTCGTTTATTGCCGGGGGCGGCCTCCTCAAGTCGTTCACCCCGGCCACGGGCAAAGAGGAGGATCTCTTCAATGCGGCCGGCCTCAAATTTCCCGACCGCGACGCGGCGTTTGACTACCAGTCATTCCAATTTTCCCAAGATTCTAAGTACCTGCTGTTTCAGTGCAATTTCCGGCCAGTTTGGCGGTTTTCGGGCAATTCCGATTATTACGCCTATTCTATTGCCGATAAGACCCTGCAACTGGCGGCCAAAGATGCCCGCACAGCCCAACTATCGCCCGATGGCAAAAAAGTGGGCTATGAGCGCGACGGCAATTTGTATGTCTATGATTTTGCCACCAAACAAGAAACCCAACTGACCAACGATGCCCAAGAGGAATTGTACAATGGCCGTTTCGGTTGGGCCTATGAAGAGGAATTTGCCCTGAACCAAGCATGGATCTGGTCGCCGGACAGCAAGCAAATCGCATTCTGGCAGTCTGACGAGCGCAATGTGCCGCTGTTCCAAATGACCGACTATGCGGGCAAGCACCCGCATTATGACAAATTGCGCTACCCCAAGGTGGGCGATCCGGTGCCTGTGGTGCGCGTCGGTGTGATCGGGATCGACAAAAAAGAACGGCAATGGATCAAAGTAGACCTGGCCGGGGGCTACCTGCCCCGAATGTATTGGACTGCCGTGCCGGGCCAAGTGGCCGTTGTCCACCTAAACCGCGCCCAAACGGAGCTCAAATTGTATTTTGCCGAGGCCTCCACTGGCAACACCCGCTTGGTAATGGAAGAAAAATCGGCCGCTTGGATCGACGTGTACGATTTCTTTGCGGGCATGACCCACTATTTCAATTTTCCGCAAGGCGTACAGGAGTTCTATTGGATTTCGGATCGCGATGGGCACAACCACCTCTACCGCTACGATTACACGGGCAAACTACTGGGCCAAGTGACCAGTGGCAATTTTGACGTGGTCACGGTGCCGCTGGTGGATCCAAAGAAAAAACTGGTTTATTATGTATCGACGGAGCAATCGCCTTTGGAACGCCACCTTTACGCCATCGGGGTTGACGGCAAAAAGAAAAAGCAACTCACCCAAACGGCGGGGCGACACGCCATCGATCTGGCCCCCAATGGCAGTTATTACTTGGACCGGTATTCCAACATCCAGACCCCGACCCAAGTGGAACTATGGGATACCCAGGGCAAGATGCTCAAAAAATTGGAGGACAATGCTAAGGTGGCCGCTTTCATCAAGTCCCACACCTATGCCCCCCGCGAGTTGATCAATTTTACCACTTCTGATGGCCAGAAACTGGATGCCTACTTGGTCAAGCCGATTGGTTTTGACGAAAACAAAAAATACCCAGTGGTGCTCAATATCTACGGCGGCCCCGGATCACAGTCGGTTTACAATGAGTTTGGCCGCGATACGTGGGAGCAATGGTTGGCCCAAGAGGGCTACATCGTGGCCAGCGTCAACAACCGGGGCAGTGGCAACTACGGTAAGGCCTTCAAAACCGTGGTCTTTGAGCGCTTGGGCGAATATGAGAGCAAGGACTTTGTGGAGACCATGAACTATCTCAAAACCCAAAAATGGGTAGATGGTGACAACTTGGCCATTCGGGGCCACAGCTACGGTGGCTACATGTCCAGCTACACCATGCTCACTCACCCCGGCGTGTTCAAGGTGGCACTGGTGGGGGCACCCGTGACGGACTGGCGGCTCTATGACTGCATTTACACCGAACGGTACATGGGCCTGCTGCCCCAGAACGAAGCCGCCTACGTAAAATCGGCCCCGACCACCTACGCTGGCAACCTCAAGGGCCACCTATTCATCGCCCACTCTACGATGGACGAAAATGTCCATGTCCAGAACACTTTCCAATTGGTGAAGGCACTGATCGACAAAGGCAAAGATGCCGACTTGCGCATCTATCCGCCCGGTGCGCACGGGGTGGCTTACAATGCCCAGAGCCGCCTTCTGCTCTTCAGTCAATACACCGACTACCTCAACAAACATTTGAAGGGAATGAAGCAATAAAAAACCCGCCCAGTGCCTTTTTGGGGCATATCGGGCAGGTTTTATCCGGGTAATGGAAAGGAACCCAACGTTCCAATCACCGCAATGCCGCTATT
>JAYUVL010000204.1:0-4363 GCA_043754075.1 Cytophagales bacterium
GCGGTATTTGAATTAAATTCGTATACTTAATGTTGAGTAAAGCATCTATTATTAGAAAACAACATTTTGTGGATGGAGCAATCAATAACAATCCATAACAATCAACTCGATGCAACGAAGTCATCTGGGCTTGATTTAAGCAATACCTTGGAGGAATATTTTTCTCCTCACCCGTTTAAAGCCATCTTTGAAAGTTCGCTGGGGGCCAGCATGTTGCTGGATGCTCAATACAAGGTATTGGTATTCAACCAAAAAGCCGCCGAAATGGCTCTTTTGTTGTTTAATGATGCAGTTTATATTGGCAAGAATGCGTTGGACTACATGATTTCAGAAGCCGCGCGGCAAAATTTTGTCCAAAATATGGGCACAGCCCTCGCGGGCTCTCCTGTGGAGGTGGAACAGTGCATGGAGAAACCCATCAGTGGGCAGTGGTGGTTACGCATCAGCTATATCCCGGTCAAGAGCGAAAGCAACGAGATTATCGGTGTAAATTATGTTTTTTTGGACATTGATCAACAAAAAAAAGCAGAACTGGCCCAATTTGACCTTTTTTTACAAATAAATAGCAGGTTCAGTACCATTTTTGAAGCTTGTGCTGGTGCCAAGCTGTTTATTGATCCGGGCTATCGGTTGGTTCTTTTCAACCAAAAAGCCATTGACTTTGGGCAGAAGTTGTTTAAGTCGGAGTTGTGCCGGGGGCAGGATATCCGCCTATTGCTTGCTGGCCAATCACCAGAGGTGCAGCAAAGTATTGTGGAAAATTTTAGCCAATCATTGCAGGGTGAGCAAATTACCAAACAGGTGAAAATGCACCGCCACAGCGGCTTGTCAGATTGGTTCAGCGTTACCTACGTGCCCGTACATGACGCGCAAAGCCATGTTGTCATTGGTGGCCATATTGCTTTTGAGGATATCAATCACCTCAAACGGGGGGAACAAATACTACTCAAGCAACAGCGCAAATTTCGCGATTCGGAGAACCGTTTCTGGTCAAACTATGAAAGTATAACCCATGCCAACGTATTTTTCTCCCTAGAGGGCAAAATTCTTGCCTATAATCAAATGGCAGTAAATGACAGCCGTTTTTTGGGCAATCAAGTACCCAAAATTGGGAAGACGATGGCCGATTATTTGCCCCCAGACTTGCTGGCCATTTTTAATTGTTCTTTCGGTAGTGCGAGCCGAGGCAAGATCCATAAAAACGTGCGCGAGTTAAACTGTGCCGATGGGCTCAAGCGATGGTTTGAGGTTACTTATTCGCCGGTCAAAGATGCCAATGGAAATATTATTGGCGTAAACCTCGGCGCGGCCAATATTGACGAACTCAAAAACCGCGAACAACAGATCCAGTCTCAAAATGAGCAACTCCGGCAATTTGCCCATCTCACTTCACACTCTTTGCGTGGGCCAGTGGCTAGCATCTTAACTGCCGCCAGTTGGATGGATGCCGAGCCAGACAGGCAGTATCCCGCCGAAGTACAAAAAATTTTGGAACAATTGAAAGCCAGCGCACTCCACTTGGATAGTGTTATCCATGACATGATGCAACTGGTGGCTGGTCCAGGCTACAATACAGGCCAACCCGAGCATGATAGGACCAATCACACGGCCACCCTACCGGCCAACGTGCGGGTCATGCTCATCGACGATGACCCGATGATCAATGCCATTAGTCACCGGTTTATTGGCAAATTGCGGCCCAGTGCCCACATATCACAATTTTTGGATCCAAGCAAGGCGTTGGATACTTTGCTCCAGACACCGGAAAGGGAGTTGCCCCAAGTAATTTTTCTCGATCTGCAAATGCCCCAGATGAATGGCTGGGAGTTTCTGGAAGCCATATTGGCGGCCAATCTTTCATTGCCAGTTTACTTGCTCTCCTCTTCCCGTGATCCAGCCGATCAAATGCGCGCCAACCAGTGCCGTGTAGTAAAAGGATTCCTCTTCAAACCAATTAGTATGGAAAAGCTGAAGATCATTTTCCCATAAATAAATCAACGCCCCAGATTTTGGGCTAACTTTGCCGAGTAAACTTAACGATAAGCAATGAAATACGACGTAACCATCATTGGTTCTGGCCCAGGCGGTTATGTGGCCGCCATTCGGGCTGCTCAACTGGGCTTGAAAACAGCCCTCATCGAGAAATATGATACGTTGGGCGGCACCTGCCTCAACGTGGGCTGCATCCCGTCCAAGGCCCTGTTGGATTCTTCCGAACACTACCATAATGCCGTTGAGAATTTCAAGGAGCACGGCATCGATCTAGCCACCGTGCAGGTCAATATGCCCCAGATGATTCACCGCAAGCGCGAAGTAGTGAAAAAAACGTGCGAAGGTATTGACTTTTTGATGCGGAAAAATAAGGTGGATGTGTATAAGGGTTTTGGCTCTTTCGTCACCAAAAACAAAATCAAGGTTACGCCTAAAGAAGGGACAGTACAAGAACTAGATACCGATAAAGTAATCATTGCTACTGGATCAAAGCCAATTGTGATACCCGGCATCCCTTATGACAAAAAACGAATCATTACCTCGACCGAGGCCCTAGAGATTCAACAAGTGCCCAAGTCGATGATCATCATTGGCGGTGGGGTCATTGGCATGGAGATCGGATCGATCTATGGCCGGCTTGGGACCAAGATCACCGTGGTGGAATATACGGACTCGCTCATCCCCACTATGGATCGCACCATGGGCAAGGAATTGCAGAAAGTACTGCGCAAACTTGGTTTTAATTTCCATTTTTCCCATAAAGTTACTGGGGCCTCCTCCGACGGAGATCAAGTGACCGTTACGGCTGAAAACACCAAGGGCGAAACCATTTCCTTGACTGCCGACTATTGCCTGCTCTCCACCGGGCGGCGCGCCTACACCGACGGGCTGGGGCTGGAGAACATTGGCCTCAAGACCGACAACCGAGGACGTGTCGAGGTGGACGAGCACCTCCAAACCAGTGTGCCGGGCGTGTATGCCATCGGCGACGTGATCAAGGGCGCAATGCTGGCCCATAAGGCCGAAGAAGAGGGGGTGTTGGTAGCCGAACAGATCGCGGGCCAAAAACCCCATATTAATTACCTGCTGATTCCGGGCGTAGTCTACACTTGGCCCGAAGTGGCGGCTGTGGGCCATACCGAGGAAGAACTAAAAGCAAGTGGTCGGGCGTACAAAACCGGTTCTTTTCCGTTCAAGGCCTTGGGCCGGGCCCGCGCCAGCATGGATACCGACGGCTTGATCAAAGTATTGGCTGACGCCAAGACGGATGAGATCTTGGGTGTACACATGATTGGCCCCCGAGTGGCCGATTTGATCATGGAAGCAGTGGTGGCCATGGAATACCGGGCTTCGGCCGAAGATGTGGCCCGCATGAGCCATGCCCACCCTACCTACGGCGAAGCCATGAAGGAAGCCTGCTTGGCTGCTACCGAAAATCGGGCTTTGCACATTTAAACAGCAATATTTTTGGCAGAACGGAGCGGGTTGGCACATGGGTCAATCCGCTCTTGCTATTGTTCAGCTGGTAGTAGCCGTTGGCAGTTCAATAATTGCCTTAGTGCCCAAATTAGGTTCGCTGATCAACTGGAGGGTGCGCCCGTGGAGTGCCATTATAGCTTGCGACACTACCAGTCCGAGGCCCAAGCCGGGTTCATTGGCAGTGCCCCGCCCAGTATTGCGCCGGCCAGGATGAAAGACCGCAGCCAGTTTGGCCGGGCCCATGCCCACGCCAGTATCGCGCACGGTTACTTGCACACCCTCGGCAGCCAATAACTGACGGGCTGTTACCTCAATGGTGTCACCTTTACGGCTAAACTTAACCGCGTTGGACAAGATATTTTGCAATAAGAGGGTGAACATTGACAAATCCGCGCTTACGTGAAGATTTTGAGGGGCATAAGGAACCAATAAGATGCCTTTCAGCTCAGCAATATCAGTAAAATCGGCAGTCAATTTGGTCAATACAGCGTCAATATTTACCCCCACAGGTTTGAAGGTGTAATTTTTTACGTTCAGATCAGCCCAAAAAATAAGATTGCGCAGCCGCTGTTGCAACTGTTCCACTTGGCTGTACATATAACGGGCTGATTCTGCAATCAGCCCGTTACCAGTAGCCACCGCATCGGCCATGACCAGATCTGCCATCACCTTGAGACTGCTGACCGGACTCCCGAATTCATAGGAAATCAAGTGGTACACTTTTTCTAGTTCTTGCTTGAGTTCTTTTGAATTATCCAAGAGATAAGCCGATCAGTGAATTGTGGACAAGATTAAACACCAATGCAACCGAGGAGTTGCTTATTGAAGCATTTTGAGGTGACTTGACAAATTGCTCTTATAAGTGTTGCCGATTGGGATTACCTTTTTGTTG
>JAYUVL010000205.1:0-19800 GCA_043754075.1 Cytophagales bacterium
AATTTTTCTTTTAACGTTTTCATGATTTTTGACAGTTTAAAGATGAGTAAAAAGTTTGTGACAGCCAACAATTAGTTGCCCCTGCGCACTGGGCTTTCATGATGTCCGTCAATAAAATAACTGGAATTGTCGCGGTTTGTTGTATATGTTGCAGGTTTTCTTATCGGAATTTCCGATAAGAAAGCGCGGCGGCGGGTGTATGTGTTTTTTGGTGGCAATGATCTACTCCCTATGGCACAAGGAATTGATTCAACGATCTTTGGGCAATGTTCCCTTGAAAATCAAATCATCAATCTCAATATCGATGGCAAAAGCGATCGTCTTGTAGCAAGCTTTGAGCTTACCATATCTATAATCCTCCTGCAAATACGGTAGTAAAAGCCCTTGGACATTTCGGTAATCTTTATAGGTAGTACACTGCTTAATTTGGGGTGAGTATTGTTCTTCGGGGGTAGTAAATGCCAAAAGCTTGGTCACGTCATCAAAATAGTAGAAGTTAGCGATGGGCCAGTCCTGATGCCTCACGCGCAAAATCTGATACTTTTTTTCTTTGAGGGTCATGCTTCCATGATATCTGACCGATAAAATCGAGTCGGGTAACAAAAAAAAAGATCCTTCCACCGCACGAATTGATGACGCGAAGTACTTGGCATCAGCCTGTGGCAGAATATCTATTTCGCCAGACAAGCCTTTCCGCCAGAAGTGCTGGCCATCATAGGCCTGAATGCTGAAGATTGTGTCTGTTTTGCTGCAGTGCTCCGAAAAGCTGACCAAAAATAAGTTTGGATGCTTGAAATGCCAGGCTTGGGTGGCGCAGTTTTGCATGGTATCATAATAGTATCCATAAGAAGTGCGGATCGAGGCGAGTTTTTCCTGACCGCCTATTGCGGCCAAGTATTGTGCGACCACTTGTTTCTCAAGCGACTGAGCGTTGCTTCTCAGATAGTCAAGAAAAAATAATATCAGAAGCAGAAAGAGCTTGTGCATGAGTGATGGGTTTATTTGCCCCAGAAAACGATGAAAATGTAATTGGGCCGCTTGCTGGGGCAAATTTAATTTATTAGCAGCTAGGGTCTAGGGATTCGCAAGAAGCGTAAGTATCCCTCATACAATTACGGAATCCTGGTGTTCCCGCTGTGAGCCCTTGCATGATCCCACAATCGTAGGCTGCCCCTTGCTTGCACGCACAGGTGGCGCCTGGCACGGTTTCATTTCCCCCCTTCACCGCCTGCATTTCGGCTTGGCCAAGGGCATACTGGCCGAACTTTTCTTTTAACGTTTTCATGATTTTTGACAGTTTAAGATGAGTAAAAAGTTTGTGACAGCCAACAATTAGTGGCCCCTGCGCACTGGGCTTTCATGGTGACCGTCAATAAAATAACTGGGACTGTCGCGGTTTGTTGTAGACGGTGCAGGTTTTCTTATCGGAATTTCCGATAAGGTTTTAAGGCCAATGGATGCAATAAATAGGGGCGTGGTGGTGCATGCGGCCTATTCGTGCGGGGGCGCGGGTTCCACCAGGCCCCCGTTCATAGCACACTTCTTCCACTGGCGGGCCCCATTCGCTGTGTTTGCGGGGAGCACCAGCCAGCACAAAGCCCGCCGACTGGTACAAGTGGCCAGCGGGCAACAGTTCGGTGATGGTGTAGAGGAATACGCGTTGGAAGCACTTTTCGCGGCAGAAGTCCATGGCGGCATCCATGAGCTGGCGCCCCAGCCCCATGCCCCGATAGCTAGGATCAAGGATAAACCACCGCAACTGGGCCTCGGTGGGTGAGTGGCCCACGATGGTGATGCTGCCGACCATTTGACCAGCGTGCTCAGCTATCCAGATCCGGCTCTGGCCGGGGTCATAGTGCTGGGCAAATTTGGCCATGTATTGGGCCACGTAACTCTCAAACACCACATTGAATTGATGCTCTGCGCTGTAGATTTTGGCGTGCAGATATGTAATGTACCCAATATCACCGGGGCGAAGGTCAGTCCGGATCACAATGTCGTCGGGGCGCATATTGGCAA
Organism: Cytophagales bacterium; assembly: GCA_043754075.1. Lineage (GTDB taxonomy): Bacteria > Bacteroidota > Bacteroidia > Cytophagales > Thermoflexibacteraceae > JALONO01. The sequence goes on from JAYUVL010000205.1 coordinate 2,020, forward strand.
AAGAGGTTAGGCCAGGGCTAAAATTAGGGATTTCCGTGCAAATGAGCGCGGGTTTGGATCCATTTCGATGTCGGCTGGTTCATCTTGTTTCTTGCGGGCCAACTCCCCTTTTTTCAAAATTTCCTGCCCTTTATCCGATCCCCCAAAAGGCTTGTCAAGGTCAGAAGGCAATTTTGGGGAGATGAATGGGAAAAATGATCCTAAGTGTCCAAATCCCGGAGTTTCTTGGCTCGCCACGCTGTGATGCCGACCACCAACAGCGACATACAGCCGCCAAATACAACCGAGGGAACCAAACCCAGCAGCCGGGCTGCGGCCCCAGATTCAAAAGCCCCGATTTCGTTGGAGGAACTGATGAAAATCCCGTTCACGGCCGACACCCGGCCTTTCATCTGGTCGGGGGTGAGGGTCTGGAGCAGGGTGGAGCGCAGTACTACGCTCACGCTGTCGAACAGGCCCGTGAGCCCCAGCAGGAGCAGGGAGAGCCAGAAGTGGGTGGAAAGGGCAAAACCCACGGTGGCGGCCCCAAAACCGGCCACGGCCCAGAGCAGTACTTGCCCTGTGCGGCGCTGGATGGGGTGGTAGGTCAGCCAGATCATCATTAGCACCGAGCCAACGGCCGGGGCCGAGCGCAACAGCCCCAGTCCCTCAGGGCCAGTTTTGAGGATGTCAGAAGCAAAAATGGGCAAAAGTGCCGTGGCCCCACCAAATAAAACCGCAAACAAATCGAGCGAAAGGGTGGCCAAAATGATTTGGTGGCCAAAGACAAAGCGCAGCCCTTCGGCCAATCGGGACCAGATATTTTCGCCGGGTGGGACTGGCGAAACGGGCTTGGCCGCAATGCTCAGCCCGGCCAGAAGGGCCAAGACCACCAAACTGCATTGCACTCCATAGGCTGCTTGCAAGCCAAAGCCGCCGTAGATCAGGCCGGCGGCTGCCGGGCCACCGACCATGCCCACTTGCCAAATGGTGCTGTTCCAAGTGGCGGCGTTGGCAAATCGGGATTTGTCGATCAACTGGGACATGAAGGCAAAATTGGTGGGGGCCAAAAATCCCCGGGCCAACCCAGTGATAAAAATGGCGGCATAAATGGGCACGAGCTTGGGCACGGCCCATCTGCCGGTGAGTTCATGATAGCTTTCCAGCGAGGTGGCGGCCAAAGCCAACGAACTGACCAAAAATACCATAATGGTGGCCAAAATGATGGTGCGCCGATTATAGACATCGGCCAAGTGCCCGGCAAAGAGTATGACCCCGATGGAGGGCACGGCTTCCACCAGCCCCACCAAACCCAGCGAGAGTGGATCCTGGGTGAGTTGATACACTTGCCAGCCCACCACCACCGATTGGATCTGGATGGCCAAAGTCATACTCAAGCGCATGGCCAAAAACAAACGAAACTCGCCCACCCGAAGCGCGCTGTAAGGATCGTGGGGAATGGGAGTAGTCATGGAAGCAAGGGGGGAGGTGTCCCGATCATAAAGTTAAGTGGGGTCGCCTGAAAGGTCGCCTGAAAGATGGCTTGAGCGGTCGGTGGCTATTGGCCAGCTTTGCCGAACTGGATTTTTCGGTACACGTCTTTGAGCGAGGCTGCGGCGCCGAGCAATGGGAGCAGATCATCAGGCTCGCGAAAATCTTGGTTGAGCCAAGTGTTGGGCTGGTCGGTGCGGATAAAACTCATGACCGACATTTCGTGCTGGCTAACAAAAAGAATCTGCGCCAAACCGGGGATCTTCTTATATTCCACCAGCTTTTCGGCAAAGTCATATACGATGGTGGAAGGTAAGAGCACTTCCACTATCAGGTAGGGGTTGGTAATGATACAGTTGGAGCCATCCTTGAATTTTAGCCCGCCCTTGACCACTACCACATCGGGCATGTAATAACCACCCTCAAACCGGGGCACATGGATGCCCGTGTTGCTGGATAAAATGAGGATTTCGTTGTCATCGCCAAATAGACGATTGAAAATGAAACCAATATTCATGACCAGGGCTTCGTGCCAAGGTGTAGCTAATCCCATCGCGATAATTTCGGAGGCGTGATATTCAATTTTATGGGGAAAATGATCGGCAATCGCGAGATACTCGGCTTCCGAAGCGGGCACACGAACCAGCGCCTTGCCATCCAGTTGCTGGATGATGTTTTCCAAGAGATTTTCGGTGATGACCATGAACTGTATTTTTACCAAAGTTAAATAATATGTCCTACATTTCCGTATTGAAGGCCACTCAACCCCAAAAGTTAGGATGCGATTGTTCATTGCACTGTGTTTTGCCTGGTGTGGGCTAGCCCCGATACTGGCCCAAGAAACTCAACCCGAGATCCGGCTCATTGTCCGGTCGGATGACATTGGCTTTTGCCACACGGCCAACCAGGCCTGCATCGAAGTGTTCACCAAGGGCATTGGCCAGTCGGTGGAGATCATGGCCCCCACACCGTGGTTTCCCGAAGCCGTAAAGCTGCTCAAGGCCCACCCAAGCTACGATGTGGGCATTCACTTGGTGCTGACCAGCGAGTGGGAAAACCTGCGCTGGCGACCCCTGACCCATGCGCCCAGCGTGGTCGATGCCGATGGCTATTTCCCCCAGTTTGTGTGGGAAAACCAAAACCTGCCCCAGAGCGACTATTTGCGCAAGCACCAACTGAACTTGGCCGAGGTGGAAGCCGAGTTGCGCGCTCAAATCGAGCTGGTGAAAAAGCACCTTCCGCAGGCCAGCCACTTGAGCGCACACATGGGCTGCAACCGGACCAGTCCCGAAATCAAGGCGCTGGTCGACCGGTTGGCGGCCGAGTACCAGTTGCCACTGGAAATGCCGCCCAATACCACGCCCGTGAAAGGGTTCAGTGGAGCCGACAAATCGCCCAAACAAAAAGAGGCAGATTTATTGAAGATTTTGGCCGAGCTGCCCGCTGGCACGCATTATTTGATCGAGCATCCCGGTTATGACGAAGGCGATATGCTGGGGGCGGGCCACGTGGGCTACGAGCGGGTCGCTTTTGATCGGGCTGGCGTGACCAAAGCGTTTACCAGCCCGGCCGTCCGCAAGCTCATTGAAAAGCGAGGAATCAAATTGATCAGCATCAAACAAGCTTTTACCAACCCCAAACCATGAAAAAGAACCCTGATTTTATTGCCCAGTTTATTGGATGCTTGTTTTTATTGCTAGCGGGCCACCCGTGGGTAGGGCTGGCCCAAGTGGGCGTGGGCACTTCGGCCCCCAAAGGCGCGGAAACCTTGTTTGATGGATCGCGCCAGTTGCGGGATCAGAAATGGACCTATTGGGCTGGCCCGGGCCTGAAAGCCAGCCTGCCCCTCAAGTGGGAGATTGTCAAGGATCCTGCCGGCCCGGGCATGGCCATGAGCAGCAACGACCCCGCTGCGGCCGGGGGCAAATACGGCGCCGCTGATTTGGTGACCAAAAACAAGTACGGCGATTTTCGGCTCCACGTGGAGTTCTTGATTGTCAATCCGGGCGGCAATAGTGGGGTGTACCTCCAAAACCGCTACGAAATCCAAGTGCTCGACGGCGACTCCACCAACCACGGGATGGGCGCGGTGATCAACCAAGTGGCGGCCCCCTATTCGGTGTACAAAGGTTTGGGCAAATGGAACGCTTATGACGTCGTGTTTCGGGCAGCCCGGTTCAAAGCGGGCAAGCTGGTGGAAAAAGCCTTGGTCACGGTATATTTCAACGGCGTGAAAGTCCACACCAACCAACGCATTGACCAAGTGTGGGGCGGGCCAAACTCGGGGGTAGATGGCGGCAATGACGGCGGCAAGGGCATTACCAACACCCTTGAAGGACTGAAACTCCAAGCCGAAGGCCATGAAGTGTTTTACCGCAACATTTGGATCAAAAAACTGAACCTCAAACGGGCCGCTACCGACTTTTAGGGTTGAAACGCCACCAATGGCCCAGTTCCCCAGTTGGCCAAAAGTGGTTGAATGTTTCTGTTGGCTCCTTACGTTTCGTCAATATTCATTGGCGTGAGCAATTAAAGTATTGAAAGTCAGGCTAAAAAATTACATCTCGGCCTGTTGTTTTCTGGATCTTGGGGTAATAAACGGGCCAAACAAGCTGTTGGCCAAAATATAATGGCGGCGAAAAATGATTTTTTTGGGAAATGCCCTACTTTTGCGGACGCAATTGATAAATGGGCCTTGCCCAATATGAAACAACGCCAGTCCATATCACGCTTCTTTAGCCTCTTCTTCCTGCTGTTGGTGATCAACGCGGTATTGGCTCCAGCTTATGCTTACCCTGCCATTAAGCTGGCGGGCAGCTATGACCAAGGAGCCCAACCGGGCGAAGCGGGGCCCAGTGATTCCCCGGAAGCGGATCAGGAGGTTGTTTCCGAAACGGCTCCTTTCCACGCTGTTACCAATGCGGGCCTGCACTTGGACATAGCCAAGGCCAGTTTTGTGCCGCCAACCGCCGTCCAAATCGTGTTGGTACCCCTTACCATCCCCATCCGGACGGAGAATGCCCTGTTCTCATCGCCATTTATGGCCATTCTCTTCCATACGGCCATAGTGCCCAATGCGCCCTAGCTAAACTGGCCAAGAACCAGTTTCTGCCCATCCATTCAATTACCATATTGACTACTTTGTCGATTTCAATGCAACCTTTGGGCGTTGCAGCATTATTTCTGTCATTTTTTCTTACTCAAATATAAAAAACATGCGTAACCGAGGATTCGTTGTGGCGTTGACGGTAATCATTACCGTTTTGTGCATCTTTTACCTGTCTTTTTCCATTGTGTCGAACAACATCAAAGGAAAAGCTGAGGCGTATGCCCGTGACAAGTCAGGCAAGATTGACTATGACAAACGTCAGAAATACTATGACTCCCTGTGGAACAAGCCCGTTTACGACTTGGGCATCACCAGTTTCACTTTGAAGGAAGTCAAAGAATTTGAATTGCACCTGGGTCTTGACTTGCAAGGCGGGATGCACGTGGTGCTGGAAGTATCGCCGGTGGAGATCATCATGGCAATGGCGGGCGAAAAAAGTGGCGACCCCATTTTCCGCCAAGCATTGGCCGCTGCCCAGAAAAAAGCGGTGAACAGCCAGTCATCATTTACCGAGCTGTTTTTCAGCGAATATGAAACTTTGGCCGGAACGGGGAAACTTTCCAGCATTTTTGCCAATGCCTCTACCACTGGCAACATCGATTTCAAGACCCCTGAAACCGACATCAAGCGCATCATCACCCAAGAAGTGGAAGGGGCGATTGACCGGTCTTACAACATCATCAAAACCCGGATTGACAAATTTGGGGTGACCAACCCCAACGTGCAACGGATCCCGGGCACGGGCCGCATCCAAGTGGAACTGCCAGGGGTGGACAACCCCGCCCGGGTGCGCAAGTTGCTACAAGGCACGGCCAAGTTGGAATTTTTCGAGGTGTGGCAAGGCAACGAGTATGGCTCCTATTTGCAAGCGGCCAATGATTATATTGTGCGCAAGCAGAAAGTAAAATCGGGTAACCCGGCCGATACCGCGAGCACCGCTACCCCTTCGGCCAATGACGACCTGTTTGCCAATGACAGCACCAAGACTGACAGCGTGGCACTGGCCAAAGGTCCTAAATTGGACACGGCTGCCCAGCGCAAAAAGACCACTGATTCGTTGCAAAAAGCCATGGAGAGCCAATATTCCCCCCTGCTGACCCGCTTGGCTGCTGACCCCCAAAGTGGGATGCTGGCTTACCAAGCCCAAGATACCGCGCTGATCAACAGCCTGATCAACGATCCAGGGGTAAAGGCCCAGTTCCCGCCCAACTTCCAGTTTATGTGGGATGTGAAGGCAATGGACGAAAAAAATAGTTTGTACCAACTCAATGCCATCAAAAAGCCCAAAAATGCCAAGGCCCCCCTTACGGGTGAAGTGATTGCCAATGCTAGCCAAGGCATCGACGAGCGCGGCAACCCGGATGTGCAGATGACCATGAACGCCGAAGGCAGCCGGATCTGGAAAAAAATGACGGCCGCCAACCTTAAGCGCCAAATCGCCATCGTGCTCGACGGCTACGTGTATTCGGCCCCGGTGGTGCAATCGGAAATCGCGGGGGGCAGTTCCTCCATCTCGGGCAATTTCACCATTGAAGAAGCCAAAGATTTGGCCAATATCTTGAAAGTGGGCAAGTTGCCCGCACCAACCCGGATAGTGGAAGAGGCGGTTGTAGGTCCATCGCTGGGCCAAGAGTCGATCAATCAAGGTTTGCGCTCCATCATCATCGGCTTTGTCGTAGTGGTATTGTTCATGTCAGTTTACTACGCCATGAGTGGGCTAGTGGCCAATGCCGCCTTGTTGTTCAACATCTTTTTTATCATCGGGATTTTGGCCAACTTGGAAGCTGCCCTCACCCTTCCCGGTATTGCGGGCATCGTGCTCACCATCGGGATGGCCGTGGATGCCAACGTGCTCATCTTTGAGCGGATCCGCGAAGAAATGCGCGGTGGCAAGAAATTGCTCGCTGCCATTGACGAAGGTTATGCCAAGGCATTCTGGACTATTTTTGACTCCAACTTGACCACGCTCCTCACGGCATTCTTCCTTTATACTTTCGGCACTGGCCCGATCAAAGGTTTCGCCATCACATTGATGATCGGTATTTTCTGCTCGTTCTTCACTGCCGTATTTGTATCACGAGTGATCCTGATGGCATTGACGGCCCGCAAAGGGGACGATAGCAAGTTGTCGTTCTCCATCCCCGCTACGCTCAATATGCTCAATATCAGTGGAATTGACTTTATTGGCAAGCGCAAACTGGCCTACGGTTTCTCGGGCATTATCATTGTGATCGGTCTGGGCTTGGCCGCCATTCAGGGCCTAAACCTTGGCACCGACTTCAAAGGTGGCCGGACTTACATCGTAGAGTTCAACGGGCCGGTAGTGGCGTCGGCCATCCGTGCCGACTTGGTCGATGATTTCAACAATGTAGGCACGGAGGTGAAGAGCTATGACGGCGACAACAAGGTAAAAGTAACCACGAGCTACCTGATTGACGATGATTCGGATCAAGCCGATGCCAAGGTGCAGGCAGCGTTGGAAGCTGGTTTGCAAAAGTACAGTGCCCAAAAGCCGCAGATCCTCAGCTCATCCAAAGTGGGGGCCACGGTGGCCAGCGACATCCGTGATTCGGCCCTAGAGGCCATTCTGGCCTCACTGGCTGCCATTTTTGCCTATATCTGGCTCCGGTTCCGCAAGTGGCAGTTCAGCTTGGGAGCGGTGTTGGCCTTGGCCCACGACGTACTGATCGTGATCGCCGGCACAGCCATTGCCCGGGCACTGGGTTTCTCGGTTGAGATCGACCAAGTCTATGTAGCGGCCATCTTGACCATTATTGGTTACTCGATCAATGATACCGTGGTCGTGTTTGACCGGGTGCGCGAGTACTTGATCGAGAAACACGAAGGCAATATTGTTGCCACGATGAACGATGCCATCAACAGCACTTTCAGCCGGACCATCATCACCTCCTTTACTACATTTGTGGTGGTGTTCATCCTGTTCTTGGCAGGTGGCGAAGCATTGCGGGGCTTCTCGTTTGCCATGGTGCTCGGTCTCATTTTCGGTACGTACTCCTCCATCTACATCGCATCGGCCATTGTGGTGGATACACTCACTGAAAAGGACATTGCCACAATGAATGCAGCGCCCGAAACTAAACCAGTGGAAAAAGTTGTGGTGAAACCAGCCAAAGCCTAGTCCAAAGCAAAGGCTACAAGCCGGCATCAATAAAATAAGCTCGACCTGTTAGCTTGTTGTGCATTGGTCAAAGCCGTGTCACCAGTTGTTCTGGCGGCACGGCTTTGTCATTGGCCAGTGCCTAATCGGGTAGCGGCCCGACTTTTTTCTGGCCCGGCCCCCCAAAAAAGGCAAACTTCTCCTATCTTTGAACAAAGTTTTTTATGATCAAAGCCCAAAGTTTCCAATTTCGGTGGATAGTCGGCCCGCGCTATGATCTCTTCTTTTTTATTGGGAGTTGCGTGTTCACGCTGGCTTTTTTTGGGCTCTATCGGGTTGCCCATCATTTTGACTTCATCCTGCACGGGGATTCGATCCTGATTACCTACTTTTTCTTTACCGCACTGTTCGATCACCCCCATATTTTCCAGACTTTCGCCCGCACCCACTTGGACACGGCTGAATTTGCCAAACGCAAAATCCTTCACACTTGGGGTTTACTCGGTTTCATTTTGGCGGGTTTTGTGTTCACTGGCATGGGCTGGGAGAGCGAGTTGATCGTGGGTGCTTCGCTCTACGGCAGCTACCACATCATCCGCCAGCACTATGGCTTTCTCCGGGCCTACAAAGGCATCAACCGCGACACCGAAGATTTGGACAACTGGCTCGACTATGGCACTTTTTACAGTGGGATGTTTGCCTGTTTTTTTAACGATTACACGGACATCAAAGGACCGATCGTGATCTACCGCGAACTGCAAGCCCAGTTTCCCTCCCTGCCCGAAGGCATAACGGAAATCACTTGGGGCCTTTTTCTGGGTTTTTTGGTACTTTTTCTGGGCCGGCAAGTTTGGCGGCTCGCCGTGGGCCTGCCCATCAATGTGCCCAAAATCCTGCTCATGTTGGCCGTACTCACCACCCATTATTTCATCTTTTTTGCCACGGCCACACCGTTTTTGGTGGCCGAAGCCTTGGAAACAGCCTACCACGACATCCAATACCAAGGCTGGATGATGCACTATGAGCGCAACCGGTTTCCGCACATTCCCAAAATAGTGGCCAAACTGTTTGGTATGGCCATGTTCTACGGCATGGTGGTCGGGGTGATCGAGATTTATGGCCTCCAATATACGTGGGCCATGTGGGTGTTTGCCCCTTTCACCATGATAGTGCTCTACCACTATTATGTGGACGGGCTGATCTGGAAATTTGGCGAAGACCCCGAGCTCCGGCAGGTGATGTTTGGTAAGCCGGTGGAGGCCAATGGTGAAGCCAAGCAGGGTTAGCCGCCTCCATCGTGGCTGTATAACTCTTCAATGTCCCGTTGTATTTAGCAAAAGAATGGAATCTTCATTTCTCCATCGCGCCCAAATGTTTCAACAACCAAAGAACAATGGGTAGTTATCTTCAGGAAAAGTAAGTGTCAACTGGTTTATCATATGTTGTTCCATCCATGATCCCCAACCCAACCGACCCCAAATATGCCCTGGCCCTCCAGCGCATTTTGCAGATTATGAACGAACTGCGCGAGCAGTGCCCATGGGACCGACAGCAGACGATGGCATCGCTGCGCTATCTCACGGTGGAAGAAACCTACGAGCTGTCCGATGCAATCATGGCCCAAGAGCCCGAGGAGATCAAAAAAGAGTTGGGCGATTTGCTGCTGCACATCGTGTTTTACGCTCGCATCGCCAGCGAGCAGGGAGCGTTTGATCTGGCCGATGTGATCGACCAACTTTGCGAAAAACTCATCCGCCGCCACCCGCATATCTACGGCAATGTCCAAGCTGAGGATGAAGAAGCCGTGAAACGCAATTGGGAACTGATCAAATTACAAGAAAAAGGCAGCCGCACCGACCAGCCCCCCACCATTCTGGGCGGGGTTTCCAAGTCGTTGCCCGCGCTGGTCAAAGCGATCCGGATCCAAGAAAAAGCCCGGGGCGCAGGGTTTGATTGGGAGCACAAAGCCCAGGTTTGGGAAAAAGTGGAAGAGGAAATGCAAGAGTTCAAAGCCGAGTTTAACCCCTTGGCCAATGAAAAAATAGACCATGAAAAAGCCGAGGCCGAGTTTGGCGATCTGCTATTTTCCCTCATCAATTATGCCCGTTTCATCAACATCAACCCCGAAACGGCCCTAGAACGGACCAATCTCAAATTCATTAAACGGTTCAATTACCTGGAGAGCGAGAGCCGAAAAGAGGGTAAAAACCTCCACGAAATGACACTGGCCGAAATGGACGAATATTGGAACCGGGCCAAGCAATTGCCCTGACTGTCCGTTTTGCCCCACCGTCCGAAAGCGGACATCAACGCCCGCCAGAGAACAAACCAGTGAGGGAAAATGGGTTTAAAAAATTGATGATCAGTGCTTTATAAGCTGGCATCGCAATTGCCAAAGTTAACTACCCGGAAGGATGCGTGGTTGTTTAGGATCGTAAACCGGTCGCCGTAAATCAAGTGCGGGCATTTATTTTTGTGACATCCTCAATTTTATGTATCCCAATGATCGAGCTAGCCAATATTTTTAAATATTACGACAACAAATTTCAACGGAACTACATCCTCAAAGACATTAACCTCACCATTGGCGCGGGCGAATTTGTAACGCTGATGGGTCCAAGTGGGGTGGGCAAATCGTCGCTGCTCAACATCATTGGCCTGCTGGACGCACCTGAAGAGGGGGAATACAAACTGCTGGGCGAGCCCGTTCACAAGTTAAAAGAAAAGCGGAAGTCGGAAATCCACAAAAACCATATCGGGTTTGTGTTCCAAGCCTACCATTTGATTGATGAATTGACCGTGTATGAAAACATAGAAACCCCGCTGCTCTACCGCGACATCAAATCGGCCGAACGGCAAAGCATGATCGCCGAAATTCTGGATCGGTTCCAGATGGTGGCCAAGAAAGACCTGTTCCCCAGCCAGTTGTCGGGCGGCCAACAACAATTGGTGGGTGTGGCCCGGGCCATCATTGGCAAGCCCAAACTGCTCTTGGCCGATGAACCGACCGGCAACCTCCATTCCAAGCAAGGCCAAGAAATCATGGAACTGTTCCAAAAATTGAACAGTGAGGGCATGACCATCATCCAAGTGACCCACTCAGAGGCCAACGCCCAGTATGGCAGCCGCTTGATTGAACTCATGGACGGCCGTCTCCTGCGCGACGAGCCCATTAAGCAGGCATAAATCAAAAAATGTGTATTTTTGCCAATGATCTGGCCGGTCTTGTCTGTGCTGGTCAATGTTGGCGTTTGGTTAATGGGGCAATCCGCTCGGTTCGCCTTACAAAATAAGCCACAAAGTAGTTTTTTGGTGTAAAACATCGCTCCTTATGAACAAATTGATTGGTTCCCTTTTGCTAGCTGTTCTTTTACTGGCGGGTTGCAAGAGCCGAAATGAAGTTGATTCTGCCAATTTGCAGCGGCGCGAAGCTCAGATTATCCGGGAGTACTTGGCCGACAAAAATATCCAGGCCGAGCTCGACCCTTCGGGCATTTACTTCCGCATATTGGCCCCTTCCAATACCAATGTAAGGCCACAAGCATTTGATACGGTTTCGGTCAAATACACCGGGGCGGTGCTGTACGGAAAAATATTCGATACGACCAAGTTCACCGATACCCCAGCCCGGTTGGTCCTGAACACCACCATTCCCGGCTGGCAGGTGATGCTCTCCCAAATGCAACAGGGCGAGCGGCGCGAGTTATATATCCCCTCCACCTTGGCCTACGGTGGATCTGGCCAAACCGATCGCAACACGGGCCGGCTCATCATCCCGCCCAACTCGATTTTGGTATTTGAGGTGGAACTGGTCAGTTTATCGCGCCGACAATGATCCAGTTGTGTTTTGCCAGCCGCAACGCCCACAAGTTGACCGAGATTCGGGCTCAACTACCCACCGGCTACCATCTCATGGCGCTGGATGAAGTGGGCATTGGCGGAGAAATCCCCGAGGAGGAACCCACCATCGAGGGCAACTCACTGTTCAAGGCCCAGTACGTCTGGGAGCGGATCGGGGTCAACTGCTTCGCCGATGATTCGGGGCTGGAGGTGGCCGCTCTGGATGGGGCACCCGGCGTGCATACTGCCTATTACGCCGGTCCCCAACGCAGTGCGGAGGACAACAACCAACTCCTGCTGCACCATTTGCGAGAGGTCACCGACCGTCAGGCCCGGTTCAAGACTGTGATCACGCTGATCTGGCAAGGTCAGGTTCATCAATTCACCGGCATAGTGGAAGGGGAAATCCTGACCGCGCCCCAAGGTGGGCAAGGCTTTGGTTATGATCCTATATTCCAGCCAGTTGGCCATTTGGTTTCCTTTGCCCAAATGCCCTTGGCCACCAAAAATGCCATCAGCCACCGCGGCCGGGCCGTCCAGCAACTGGTCGACTTTTTGCGCCAAATCGTTTAGCGATCAACCGTTGTAGCGTTGAGCTTCCTCAGTCCTCGTCGCCTTCCGAAAAACGGATCCGGCCCCGCGCCGCCTTTTTCCCGGCGGTCATCTTTTTGGTTTTTAGGCGGGCGCGCACAATTGCCTGGGGTACTTGGGTGGGTTTGCGCGGTTTGGGTTGGCGGAGGTATTGGGCCAAAAGCCGATAGAACTTTTTGACCACTGCCTCCCGGTTGCCCAGTTGGGTGCGGGCAGTCTGGGCAGTCAATAGCCAGTAGCCCTCGCCGTTGATCTGGTTGGCGGCTTTGACCAACAAGGTGGCTTTTTCGGCCTCGGTGAGGCGGGCAGATTGCGCCACGGAAAACCGCAGTTCCACTTTGGTTTCCACCTTGTTCACATTCTGGCCACCCGCGCCCCCGCTGCGCGAAGTCTGAAAAACAAATTCTGGGGAGAAGTCCCGGCCTTGGATAATATCGTCCATCACAGCAATTATACATTTTTTGCCCAAACAATTTGTCTTTCAAGGCCCAAGCACGTTAAAATTTGTTGGTCGGGGTTGTTTAACGTGCATCAAGTCACTACTTTTGCACTCCAAATTTTGAAACGATGGCAATTATTACACGAATTAGGAATCTATCAGGTCTGGTGATCGGGGCCATTGCATTATCAATGCTGCTGTTCATCATTGGGGGCGATTTGCTTTCGGCCAATTCCTCGATCCTTCAGTTCTTTGACCGCGACCCAGTGGCTGAAATCAATGGCAACTCAATAGATGGCCGTGAATTCGCTGATCAAGTGACGGCAACCTCCCGCGAACTGGAACTGCTCCAGTTTGGCCGCTCACCGAATGAATCAGAAATGGAGTACGTGCGTTACACGGCACTCAATGAACTGATTTATAAGTTGACCTTCCAACAGGAATTCGATAAGTTGGGGATCACCGTGACCCCCGACGAGTTGGAGGACATGATCCAAGGCAACAACATCGATCCCAGTTTTGCCCAGCAATTCACCGACCCCAAGACTGGTGAACTGGATCGGAACCAAATAGTGAACTTTCTCAAGCAATTGCCCACCTTGCCCGCCCAGCAGCAAGAATATTTCCGTTATTTGGAAAACTATATTGCAAAAAACCGACTGCGCAAGAAATACAATAACCTGCTCGCGCTGTCCAATTATGCCAGCAAGCAAGAGGCCCAAGCCTATCATGAAGAAGTGAACAGTAAGCGCACCCTCAAATACTTGTTCGTGCCTTTCAATTCAATCCCTGACTCGGCGATAAAATCTACTGATGGTGATTTGCAAGCCTTTTTTGCCCAGAACAGGAGCAAATATAAGCGCAAAGCAAATCGGGCAATTGAGTATGTGGCGTTCCCGCTGAAGGCTTCGGCCAAAGATACCGCTAGTTTGGTAAAAGAATTGACAGATTTGAAAGCCCAACTCCAATCAGCCGACGATGCCAAAGCATTTGCCGATGCCAACTCGGACATGCCCAACGCAGTGAACTATTTCAAGCCGGGCGAACTGCCCCCAGCTTTGTTGTCGCTGACCGATAGCCTAAAACCAGGTACGGTGCTTGGGCCTTTCCAAACGGGTGGTGCTTATGCGGTTTACCGAGTAGTGGACACCAACGATGACACTACTTATTCGGCCAAGGCCAGCCACATCCTGTTCAGTTCAGAAAGGGGCGCTCCCGATTCGCTCAAGCGCAAAGCCAAAGCTGATGCCGAGCGCATTTTGCGGGAATTGCAAGCTGGGGCCGATTTTGCCATGATGGCCAGCCAATACAGCACCGACCAAAGCAATAAATACCAAGGTGGTGATCTGGGCTGGTTTGGGGAAAAAACCATGGTGGAACCATTTGCCAAAGCAGTAATGGGTGCTACCCGCGAGGGCTTGATCCCGTACGTGGTTGAAACTGATTTCGGCTACCACATCATCAAAGTAACAGGGGCCAAGACCAAAAAGCGCTTCAACATTGCCACCATCGCCCGGGCCATAACAGTGAGTGACGAAACCCGCGCCCAAGCGTACAGTGCGGCCGGGGCATTCGCCACCGCCAAAAATGTGAAGGAATATGTTGATCGTGTGCAAGCCGCCCAAATGGTGAGCTTGCAAGCCCTGACCATTCCTCGCGATGCCAAGAACATTAATAACCTGAGCAGTGGCAAAGTGCGGGAGGTAGTGCGTTGGGCATATAATGAAGCCAAAATGGGCGATGTTTCTCGCGTATTTGAGCTAGACGACCAATACATTGTGGCCATTTTGCGAGATCCATCCACCGAAGAAGGCGAAGCCACACTGGTCGACGTGCGGGAAGAAGTACTGGTAGCCTTCCGCAAAGAACAAAAAGGCAAACTGATCATGGAGCAGTTGGCCAAGCTAAAGGGGAGTTTGGAAGAAATCAAGAAAGGCTACGGCGATAAAGCCGAACTGGTTGACCAAGCCGATTTGAATATCAATGCTTCAGGCTTGAACATTGCCGGCTACGCCCCAACAGCCATTGGGTATGCCTTCGCCATGAACAAGGGAGAAAAGAGCAAACCGTTCAAGGATGAGTCTGGGATATTTATTCTGGAGTTGGTCAATATCGATGCCGCTTCAGAAGTAGCCGACTACAACTCACAGAAGAAGATCATCGTTGAGCGCCGCAAAGCCCAGATCGAAGAGAAGGTGTTGAAAGCCATGCGCAAATTGGCTAATGTTAAAGACAACATTGCCAAGTTTTATTAACTATTCTTGGATACCAAAAAATCCCGGGCCCATTCACTGGCACGGGATTTTTTGTTCGATTGATGCTTGGGTTGATTGCCAAGTCATTAGCAATCAGGGCAGAAGGTAGTGTCAGCCGATGCTTCCCCTACCATCCAACTGAGAATGGAAATGGTTTTTTAGGTTTCATAATTGGTTGGACTGTCAATGGTTCGTTTTTTTTATTGGCGGTAAATCAATTTTGGCGGAATGCAAATCACAGAAAATGCGCAAAAAAATCACAAAAATTGCGCAAATCTTAGTTTAGTTCCACTTTTGACTTTATTTTGGGGAATAATCCCTGGCAACCTATGCGTATTTTGCTTGCCGTATGTTTTCTCTTGCTTAGTCAATGGTCCTTTGCGCAAAGCATCGGAATGTGGGGCAGCCCCCCAATGCGCAATTTTCGACCTGCCGATTACCGGGCCGGGTTGGCTAACTGGTCAACGACCCAAGATCGGCGGGGAGTCCTCTATTTTGGCAATGACAAGGGTATTTTAACCTACGATGGCGCCCACTGGCAGTTGGTCAGAGCGGGCGGGGCCACCATCCGGGCTGTGGCCACCGATCCACAGGGCCGAGTATGGGCCGGAGGCACGGCCACTTTCGGGTACTTGGCCCCCGATTCCACGGGTGCGCTCAGTTACGTGAGCCTTGCCCACCTGATTCCGGTCGATCATCAACCACTGGGTGAAATCTGGACGGTGCAGTGCCTTGGCAATTCGGTTGTTTTTCAGTCAGACAATTATTTGTATCTATTTGACGGCAAAAAACTAACTTCTGTTGCAGCGGAATCCTTTTTTACTTTTGGCTATGTAGCGGGCGGCGAATATTTTGTCCAACAAAACGGCAGCGGCTTATGGCGGCTCGCTGGCGAAAAACTAGCCCTCATGCCGGGAACCAGTGCCTTGGGCTCCTCGCTGATCAGTCAAGTCCTGCCACTGGACAATGGCCGTTTCTTGCTGGCCGTGCAGGGCTTGGGCCTTTACCAATTAGATCAATCTTCGGCCAAACCCTACCCCACCCAGGCCGATGCGATATTACAAGATTTTCGGGTGTACGCCGCCACTTGGTTGCCCGCGCCCGGCGGTAAACGCTGGCTAGCCCTTGGGCTATTGGGCATTGGGGTGGTCATCTTGCAAGAGGACGGCAAAATAGCCCAGATCCTCAATCGCCGGAATGGTTTGGTCGATGATTTTATCCTAGCGCTGTGGCCTGATGCCCAAGGCGGTTTATGGGTGGGCACTTACCGGGGCCTCAGCCGGGTGGAAGTTGCTGCTCCACTGACCAGTTTCAACGAGTCGCTGCACAATCTGCGCGGCACGGTCAATGCCGTGGCCAAGCTCAAGGATGATTGGTACGTGGCTACCTCGTTTGGCCTGCAAAAAGCTGTTCCCCGCGAACTTACCCACACCACGGCTGTTGAACGGTTTTATGACGCAGAGTTTGGCCTACTGCGTGGGGGCAAAACTGAATGCTGGGACTTGCTACCGGTGGATGACGATTTGCTGATTGGCTGTTTCGACGGCGTAAAAGTGCTGCGCGATGGGGTGGTGAGTCAGTTGAGTGAGGATATGGTTCCCCCCAACGTGCACTGCCTAGTGCGCTCCCGATTGGATGGCAACCGGGTATTTGCCGGTTCGGCCTTTAACTTGCGGGCTTTGTACCGCACCAATGGCCAATGGGCCGATGAAGGCGAAATCGAGAATTTGACCGAAGAAATTTACCAACTGCAAGAAGACAAAGCAGGCAATCTTTGGGTCTCGACTGTTAACCAAGGAGTGTTCCGCCTTACTTTTGGCAAAGGACAGAAGTATGAGTTCAGCCTCAAACCAGATATCATGGCGGTGGGCAAGGCGAAAGGGCTGCCTGTACTGGCCAACAACGGCCTGTTCATGGTCAATGGCGAGATCCGGGTAGTTGCTGGGCCGCAGGTGCTGAAGTTTAATGAATCGGATCAGCGACTGGTGCCCGACCCTGCTTTTGCGGGGATTGGCCAAACTCAGTTGACCGCTTTGCTGACCGACTCCAAGGGAAATTTGCGCGTTTTCTATGATCAAGCGGGACGCAGCCGGGCCGGCTTGCTCAAACTTGAGGAGGATGGCCAGTATACGCTACACCACCAACCTCGGATCCCCGATGGCCTGTTGGATCCCGGCCATCTCAATCAAGCTGAAACTCAACTTTGGTTTGGTGATCTGGCTGGTTTATACCGCTTTGCGATTCCTACCGGCAAGGACAGTACGGTCTTGCTGCCTGCCCCGATCATCCGACGGGTGTGGATCACGGGCAAAGATTCACTCTTGGCCAATGATCCCGACCCAGCCAAACCGCTGAGTTTGGGCCAAGGCGTGACTCGTTTGAGGTTTGATTTTGCGGCCCCGCTGTTCAACGGTTCCACCCCGGCGGTTTACCAATGGGCATTGGGCGGGCCGGCCGAGCCGTGGTCCGAATGGACGACCGAGACGTGGGCGGCATTCCAGCAGCTCCCCCCCGGCGACTACGTGTTCCGGGTGCGGGCCCGCGATGGCTACGGGCACGTGACGCCCATCACCCAGGTCGCGGTTCGAGTCCGGTCGCTGTGGTATGACCGGGCATGGGTTTATGCGCTGTTGGGGGTGGCATTGCTGGTCGGAGCGATGGTCGGGTACAAAAAATTGATCGCAAAAAGTATTACCGAGGGGTAGTGGGCAATAGCGGCACGGGATCTGCCCGTTGACTGCTGGTGCCCAGTAGTTCACACAATTTTGGTGCATTGTCCCTTTTATCAAAATGGGGCGTTTAGAGAGTAGCAAATCCTCACATTGCTAATGAAACTACTTGCTTTTTGGAATTCTTGGCGCCAACCTACGGTCAAGCCAAGTGAAAAGATTTTTTATCTCATCTCTCTACTGGTATTCGGCCTGACCTTGGGCCTGATGGCCTTCGGTTTTGTGATGGG
>JAYUVL010000206.1:0-10527 GCA_043754075.1 Cytophagales bacterium
GTAGCCGGGCTCAGGCGCACCCAAAGGTTGTTGGCCTCATCGGTCAACAGTTCGACGGGATTGCCCCCATTGGATCCCGGTAGAACAAAACTCCGCCAAGCCCCCTCTGGACTGCGGCGAAACACCGAAGGCCCGCCGAATCGGCCGCTTACCGTGGCCACGTTCAAATTGCCACGTAGATCAGCCTGCACTGCGCTGATCGAGGTGCCCAACGCTGGGTTTTGGGCATTGACGGACCGAAATGAATTATCGGCTAGGTTCCATTCAAGCAGACCGTCTTGGAAAGAGGCTAGGTAAGCCCGGCCATCGGCTGGATTAAATGCGGCCGATACCAGATCGCGCGCAGTTGGGGTGCGCACCGAGCCCAATAAATTATCCACATTATTGAAATTTTGCCATACTCCCTCCTTGAACACATAAAAACCCCACGCCAGGTTGCTTGGGCGAAGAGTGGCAAAATCGTAGCCACCGGCCAAGGCAACGAGGCGATCTTGAAAAAAAGCCAATTTAAAAACAGCAGGATTGTAAGTGCCCGAAGGATAACTATTTTGCCAACTCCCGGTCACATTACTTACCAAACCTAGTGATTGATCGGCTACCCAAAAGATGGCGCCATCGGTCAGCGCTTGCGCGGGGGCCACCAGCCGAGGGTCGCTCAGGGCGCGCACGGTGCCGTCTGGCCCAATCGTGTGTATCAAGCTGCCACTGGACGCGATTACGGCTTGGCCCGAAGCCCGCAAATCACGAAAAATGCGGCGGCCAACATTCAATGGGCGGAATTGGCCATTGGCATAGCTAAATACATCTTGGCCGTCGATGCCAACCAATAGCGTGGCACCAAGTGCAGCCACGGTGCGCAGCGCACCGGGCACGGGCTGGGCCACGCTCCGCCAGTTGCGAAAATCTTGCCGGTTCACCATCGGGGCCAGCGACGCCACCAGCAGGCCCTGGGAGGTGGCCAAAAACAAACTGTCGCGGACAGCCGCACTTGCCCAAACAGTCACCGGGCTACCGCCAGGGCCCAGGCGGGCATACGTATCGCGGATTTCTCGCCGAGCCAGATCCAGCACTGCTACCCCAAAAGCGGTGGACAAATAGGCGGTGTTGCCTGCCAACTGGATGTGGTTGATGCGCCGGTTTTCCCCGAAAGGTTCCAGCCGAGCATCAACGATCGCCCGGAGGTTGACTATTTCCATCTCGCTCAACAGATCGAGATTGCCATCGGCGTAGGCAATGATCAAGGTTTGGCGCGGGGCATCCCAAGCCAAGGCACTGAATGCGATATCGCTCAGGCCATCAACTTTGGAAAATTTGCGGGTTTCCCGGGTGGCTTTATCGACCGAAAACAGGCCATTGGTAGAGGCTACAAACACCCGATCGCCCGCATCGGCCAGTGCTTGGGCATTGTGATAGGTGAGGTGGGTGCGCCACGCCCCGACAGCAATTTCTTGGCAAAAAACAGAATGGTTGGCCAGCAAGAGGGCGAACAACCAACCACTAAACAAGAGATTTATCCGATTTTTCATGGCAAAGACAAACTCGGCCCAATTTAAACCAAGATTAAATCGATTGGGGAAACCGATCCGGTAAATTCGCGCAATTTTATTGGTGTTGGTAAACCAATCGGGCAATGAATAACCTTTAATTTATGGATTTCAAATAGCCAATTTCGCAATTAGGAAGCACTAGCAATCGTGTTATCTCCAGAATTGGCTATCTGGTTCCCGTCCGGCCAACCGTAGTAAGAGGGAAAATTAATTTTGCCGAACCAATACAGCCAGATCCTTCAGTATTTGGCGCAAATAGGGAATGCTATTTTCGTTCTTGATCACGTAATTGAACACTCCTTCACCCTGAGCTTGGGAAATCACATCCCAGTCTTCCTTGCCCGACATGATCACTGACCGAATAGCGGGATTGCGCCGTTTGACCTCTCTGATCAGATCAAGACCGTAGATATCGGGCATCATCAGATCCTAAATCAGGATGTCTGGCATTTCATTATCGAGGGTAAATAGCATCTCGGTACCACTCTTGAAATAGCGCAATTTCATGTTTTCTTGTCCATTCAAAGCCATTTGGATAATCATTCCTTCGGTGGGATTGTCTTCAACGATAAATACGATAAGTTGCTTTTTCATAAATAGTTGAGATTAGGTTTAGTGAACATATGTCTGGTAAGTCAAGCAAAAATCGAGACATTTGCGCAATCGGGCATTTTTATTTTCTAATTAGGGGCCCGGATGCTCACCGAATGTCGCTTCAACAAAATGGCTTTGATTGGTAAATGCTGGTTTTTGTCAGCCCTCGGAGTTAAAATACTGGCAGTCAAAGATTTGTCAACCCCGACACCTGCGCTGAACTTTCGCTTTGCCAATGCTTTATCAGAAATTATTTGGCCCAATTTGATTAGAAAGCCCCAAATAGTTCATTTAGGGCCGTCTCCATTGGCTTGATCGATGGCAAGCCTTCTCCACTCACTTTATCTGAATGCGTTGGACACGTCGTCGCCATTTATCGGTATCAAGCGTGCTTCAATTTAAGCCATTTTCCTGTCTGGATCGACTTGAGCTATCAGGATTTGTCTCTTCTGGCCAATGAAAAATCAAATTTATCTGTGAGTGTTATCAATTGGGCTACTGTTTTCTATATTTGCCTTCACCACCGTTGCCCAAGGGCGATAAGTGTTACTCCTATTTTTGTGCGTCAAGTTTCAGTTTATCAACTCATTACATATATTCATGATGGAGCCGCCCTTTCAAGAAGGCAATGTTTATCGCCATCCTTTTTCATTCTCCCAAGCCGAAGTGATGGCATTTGCCCAAGTCACGGGCGACACCAACCCGGTCCACTTGGATCCCGAATATGCAAAGCAGACTGTTTTTCGACGACCAATCATGCACGGGATGTTGGCAGGCAGCGTTTTTTCCAAGGTGTTCGGCACGCTGTTTCCCGGGGAAGGAACCATTTACCTCAAACAAGACCTCCAGTTTATTGCCCCTATGTATGTCGACGAGCAATATGAGGCAGTGCTCACCATTAGCGCACTTGAGCCAGCTCGTAGCAAAGCGATGGTGCGAACCCAAATAATCCACCTAAACAGTGGTAAGACAGTGGTTGAGGGTGCAGCAGAAATTATCAATCGCCAGCAACTGCGCGCGCGGTGAACGAGGCCCCAAACCGTGGGCCGTTTGGTTTTAAAAAATTGGATTCCAGATTCGTGATTTAGCTAGGGAAAGAGAAACAAGAGCAGCCCGGGCAAGCACAACAGCCCATCACCCACGGCCCGGTAGCGGGAATGGGGCGCAAAAAAATGCGGAAGAAAGAGCACCAGTTGCAGCCCAATCATCATCGCCCAAAGGCAGGCCTGCATCGGCAGGGCCATTGGCCTAGTAGGGTGCTGCCAATAGCACACGCCACCTAACACCCCAAAAGCCACTGCGATCAAGACTGCTAGTTGGCGGATCTTGGTCACACCCAACCACTGCACCATTGAACCAAACCCGTCTTGGATATCCTCAGCTTGGCCATAATAGGAAAAAATGAGCAAATTGAGCATCGCTAAACAAAAATATTGGCCTGCCAACCAACCAAATTTTGGATCAACTGCGCTAGTTTGATCGCTTAATGGAATAACAAATATACCAGTCACATAGGCAACAGCCACTAAAATTTCTTTGGGTATCCGTTTGGCCAATCCGGCAATCGACAAGCCGACAAAATAAATAACACAAAACCCAGCCAGAATCAGCCCGTTGTACACTAAGCGCAGGGGTAAAGTGAAGGCCAGGGCCAAGCCGCCCAGTAAAGCCAAAATGGCCAAGATGGTCAGTAAATATTGGTTTCGTTGATGAAACTGATGGCGGTTTGAGGCGGCGGGATGGTTGGCCCGTTTGGCATCGGCCAAGTGGTCGTAAGTGTAGGCAAGATAAACCGCAAGTCCCAACGCCCCAATGGCCTCGGGCTGGATGGATACTTGGCAATAACGTGTTAGCACCCAGCTGTTGAGGCAGGCCCCGGCTACCACATCAAGGCTTAGCCAACTAATATATTTGTACACGGGTTGGGGCGGTTCATAAAAAGTGAGCTGTTAGGAAGATCAGGCAAGAATAGGCTTCACCAATTCGCCATGGACATCGGTGAGCCGGAAGTCCCGGCCTTGAAACTGGTAGGTCAGTTTTTCGTGGTCAAAGCCCAGCAGATGAAGCATCGTGGCCTGCAAATCATGGATATGGACCCGATCCTTTACCCCATAATAACCCAACTCATCCGTTTCACCAAAGCTGAGGCCCCCTTTTACTCCCCCGCCCGCCATCCACATCGTAAATGCTTCGGTGTGGTGATCTCGCCCAGCAAAAGGCATGACCGCGCCGCCTCGGTTTTCCTGCATGGGTGTGCGCCCAAACTCGCCTCCCCAAACCAGCAAAGTATCTTCCAGCATTCCCCGCTGCTTCAGATCCAAGATAAGTGCGGTCATGGGCTGGTCGATCCGGTGGCACATTTGTTGAAACCCGGGACCATTGAGCGCATTGGAAGGATCGTTGCCATGGGAATCCCATCCCCAATCATATAACTGAACAAACCGAACCCCTCGCTCCACTAAACGACGCGCCAGTAAACAGTTGTTGGCAAAAGACGATTTGCCCGGCTCTGTACCGTACAATTGATGGATATACGCTGGTTCTTGGTGAATATCCATCGCTTCTGGCACCGACATTTGCATCCGAAAAGCCAGTTCATATTGGGAAACACGGGAAAGAATCTCAGGATCATTCACTTCATCGTATTGTACCCGGTTGATTTCATTGATTGCGTCAATCGACTGTTTGCGCAGATCCCGGCTCATACCCTTTGGGTCTTGGACATAAAGGACCGGCTCCCCTTCCGAACGGCACTGGACCCCTTGATAAACAGTGGGCAAAAACCCGCTGCCCCATACGCTCTTGCCAGCATCGGGCGTTTTGCCACCTGAAGCCAGCACGATAAAACCAGGTAGGTTGTCATTTTCCGACCCGAGCCCGTACGTTACCCAAGCACCAATGCTTGGCCTGCCGGGCCGGGGTGCACCAGTGTGCATGAGCAATTGGGCCGGGGCATGGTTGAACTCATCGGTGTGCATTGCCTTGAGGAAGCATACTTCGTCGGCCACTTGTCGGAACAGTGGCAGTCGCTCTGATAGCCACGCTCCCGACTGTCCGTATTGCCCAAACTTAGCTTGCGGCCCCAGCATTTTGGGCACTCCCTGAATAAATGCAAACCGCTTACCTTCCAAAAATGATTGAGGACAACTTTGGCCATCCAATTGCTCCAGTTCCGGCTTATAGTCGAACAGTTCCAGCTGCGAAGGCGATCCCGCCATGTGCATGTAAATAATCCGCTTGGCCTTGGGGGCAAATTGGGCTAACTTGGCCATAATCGGATCGCCCAGCGCAGCAGGCTGTTTGCCAGCCGGCTTCCCTGAAGAGCCACAGCCAAACATCGTACCTAGGGCGATTGCCCCAAGGCCCGAAGTACAGTTGCGGAGGAAGTGGCGGCGGGTGATGTGAAGCAGCCTCTGCTGTTGGGCTTCTTGGGCAATGTTCATAGTAGTAGCAATTTGGTAGGAAGGACTTGGTGTGCAATCATGTTATCAACAAAAATATTACTTTGCAGCTACTTTAACAACCCGTTACATGATACTTAATCTACTCAAAAGATTTTTAAAACGAGAAGAAAAAAACAATGGGCATGCCGAAGGGCCAATGCTGCAGATGACTGATGTAAATGGGGAGCCTTTGGTCGATGGGGATTACGTTGTTTCACTCCGTTACGATCTGGGCAAATGCCAGGTGGTCAAAATAGCCGGCGTTTGGCACTATCAATCGCAAGAAAACGGGCACCAAGTAAGCTGGTCCCGAATGATAGATGCGGCCACTGGCTTTCAAAAGGTGAAAAAAATCACCTAACCTTTTTCGTTAGAGTATCTACTCACGAAGCTTCGCTACCTTATACCACTCTTTTACAATTTTGCTATGAAAAAAATTGCGCTAGTAACTGGAGCAAGTGCTGGGATCGGGAAGGAGACCGCCCACATTTTGGCCGAAAATGGCATTGATCTTATTTTGTGCGGCCGGCGAAGGGAGCGCTTGGAAGAAATGAGTGACGTGCTCAGCCAAAAAGTAAATGTCAAACTTCTGGTGTTCGATGTGCGGGATCAAGCCGAAGTAGCGGCCCAGATTGGGGGCCTGCCCCTTGAATGGCAAGCCATTGATTTTTTAATCAACAATGCAGGCAATGCTCACGGCCTAGGCCCCATCGACCAGGGTGACCTTGCCGATTGGGATGCTATGATCGACATTAATGTGAAGGGCTTACTCTACGTATCCAAAGCGGTAATCCCCGGTATGGTGACTAGGCAATCCGGCCATGTGGTCAATATTGGTTCACTGGCTGGCCAAGAAGTTTATGCCAATGGCAATGTTTACTGCGCCTCAAAGTTTGCCGTCGATGCCCTCACCAAAGGAATGCGGATGGATCTCAACCCTTATGGGATCAAAGTAACGGCGATCAATCCGGGCTTGGTCGAGACAGAATTCTCCTTGATCCGCTTCAAAGGCGATGAAGAAAAAGCCAAGAATGTTTATAAGGGAATGCAGCCACTTACTGGCCGCGACGTTGCGGAGGTTATTTATTTTGCACTGAGTCGGCCGGCACATGTCAATGTTGCCGACCTGCTTTTGTTGCCCACCGCGCAAGCCAGCGCGGGCATTGTCAAGCGGGTTTGATCCACGTACTTCCAATATTGGAGAAGTTGGTTTATCACCAAAAAAGACAGCCTTCGCCAAATAACAAAAATGCTGCCCAAAACGAATGGGGCAGCATTTTAAATCCAATCAAAACTTTTATTATGCCTCAGATTGAGCAACTGCTTCGGTAGATTCCCCAGTTGACGTTGCTTTAGCCAATCCTTTTCCACGGCGGCTACGGCGAGTTTTCTTGGCATCAGACTTAACAGTTGAATCAATGAATGAATTGTAATCCACCAACTCAATAAAGCACATCTGAGCAGCATCGCCCAAACGGGTATCGGTGCGCAAGATCCGCGTATAGCCACCCGGGCGATCAGCTATCTTGCGAGCAATTTCATCAAACAAAATTTGCACAGCTTCTTTATCCTGCAAATAAGCAAAAACCATCCGGCGAGAGTGCAGACTGTCAGTCTTTGATTTTGTCAATAAAGGCTCTACATAACCGCGCAAGGCTTTGGCCTTTGCTACAGTGGTAGTCACCTTCTTATGTTTGATAAGGGAAGTGGCCATGTTGGAAAGCATCGCTTTGCGGTGCGATGAAGTCCGACCCAAATGGTTAATTTTTTTTCCGTGTCTCATGATTGAATTTTAGTCTTCGTCCAACCGATATTTCATTACTTCCATGCCAAAATTGAGGCTTTTTTCAGCCACTAGTTGCTCCAACTCGGTCAATGATTTCTTGCCGAAGTTTCTAAACTTCATCATATCAGAAATTTCGAGTTGTACCAAATCACCCAGTGTCCTAATATCGGCCGCCTTCAAACAGTTATAGGCACGTACGGAGAGATCAAGATCGCTCAGCGGGGTCTTAAGCAGCTTGCGCATGTGCAAATATTCTTCATCAACGGTTTCTTCCTCTTCGTGTTTCACGGTTTCGAAAGTCATCGTTTGATCAGAGAACAACATAAAGTGCTTAATCAAAATTGTCGCTGCACCTTTCAAAGCTTCCTCTGGGTGGATCGAACCATCTGTCTCAATATCCACAGTCAACCTCTCGTAGTCCGTCTTTTGCTCTACCCGAGTATTTTCTACTGCATATTTGACATTTTTGATCGGCGTATAGATAGCATCAATCGGAATGTAGCCAAAGGACTGGTCAGCCAATTTATTTTCCTCTGCTGGCACATAGCCACGACCTTTGTCCAAATACAGCTCCAATTCAAGAGAAATAGCAGGGTCCAGATTACAAATGAGGTGATTAGGGTTTAGCACAGTAAAATTGGGGGTGGATTTGCTAATGTCCCCCGCCTTAAATTTTTCTTGACCACTAATTTGTATTGTAATCTTTGTGTCTGGCGAATCAGTGAGTCGCTTAAAGCGAACCATTTTCAGGTTCAAGATAATTTCACTCACGTCTTCAACAACCCCCTTAATAGCGGAGAATTCGTGCAATACTCCAGGGATTTTTATACCTATTATCGCATAGCCCTCCAGTGAAGATAAGAGGATACGGCGAAGGGCATTCCCTATCGTCACCCCGTAGCCTTTTTCCAGTGGTTTGAACTCGAAACTGCCGTGAAAATCATCGGCCTTCTCCATCACCACTTTGTCGGGCATTTGAAATGCTAAAATTGACATAGATGCTCCTTTTGTTGGTTTTCAGTTCGAAAATGAACAATTAATAGGTACACAAACAATTACTTGGAGTAAAGTTCAACAATGAGTTGTTCCTTAATATTCTCCGGTATTTCATCGCGCTCGGGCAAATTGACAAACTTACCCGTCATTGATGATACCTCCCATTCTAGCCAAGGAAAGCGGTTTGTGCGGCCAGTCACCGAGCCCACAATCACTTCAAGTGACTGAGACTTTTCACGAACAGCAATAACATCACCGGGACGAAGACTGTAGGAGGGAATATTAACCACCTCACCATTTACCGTAATGTGTTTGTGTGATACCAACTGGCGAGCACCCCTGCGTGTAGGAGCGATACCCAGGCGATAAACAGTATTGTCCAACCGAGCTTCCAACAATTTCAACAAATTTGCACCAGTCACACCACCTTTTCGGGCAGCAGTCTCGAAGGTCTTACGGAACTGTCTTTCCAATACGCCGTACAAATATTTGGCTTTTTGTTTCTCGGCCAACTGGATTGCGTATTCCGACACTTTGCTCCGCTTGTTCCTTCCGTGCTGACCGGGAGGGTAATTCTTGTTTTTGAGTGCCTTGGTGGGTCCAAAAATCGGTTCTTTAAATCGCCGAGAAATTTTGGACTTGGGGCCTGTGTATCTTGCCATTTTGTTTGTAAATGTTTTTGATTAATCCAATGTTGCATCCCTTTTCTGAAAATATCGCATACCGTGTATAGAAATTTTCAGGGGATTCAGCAATCCAACATTATAAGTTAAATGAGCGTATAACAAACTAAGTTGTTCCACGAAACAAATCACTTCAGTACCCAATTGATTGATTACACGCGACGACGTTTGGGAGGGCGGCAACCGTTGTGGGGCAGAGGAGTAACGTCTCTTATGGCCGTCACCTCAATACCACTTCCCTGAATGGTTCTGATAGCCGACTCACGGCCAGCTCCTGGCCCCTTCACAAAAACCTCTGCTTTGCGCATCCCCAGATCAAAGGCAGCCTTAGCACAGTCCGAAGCTGCCGTTTGGGCTGCATAAGGAGTGTTCTTTTTGGAACCTTTAAATCCCATCTTACCAGCCGATGCCCAAGATACTACTTGTCCCGACATGTTGGTGATGGAAATGATGATGTTGTTGAAGCTCGCCCGAATATGGACTTGCCCTACGGGTTCGACGTGTACTACCCGCTTTTTTGCTTTGTCTTTTCTCTTAGACTGTTGCTGTGTAGCCATGGTTAATTCCTATTACTTCTTAGATGCTATCTTCTTGTTAGCCACGGTCTTGCGTTTCCCTTTCCGGGTACGGGCATTATTCTTGGTGCTCTGGCCTCGCACGGGAAGCCCTTTGCGGTGGCGCAATCCTCTATAACAGCCTATGTCCATTAAGCGTTTGATGCTCAATTGCACTTCTGATTTGAGTTCGCCTTCTACCTTAAATTCAGCATTAATCGTATCCCGGATAGATTTTGATTCGGCATCATTCCAAGTAGAAACACGACGGTTCGCATCTACACCAGATTTTGCCAAAATTTTCTTTGCCGAAGACCGACCAATGCCAAAAATGTAGGTAAGAGATATTTCACCCCTTTTGTTGTCTGGAATGTCAACACCTGAAATTCTTGCCATAACGACTGTTGTAAATGTTAGCCCTGCCTTTGTTTAAACTTTGGATTTTTTTTGTTGATTATATACAACTTTCCTTTACGGCGTACGATTTTGCAATCTACGCTTCTTTTTTTGATGGATGCTCTAACTTTCATTTCCTTAGGTTATTTGTTTGTCTTTATTACTTGTATCTGTATGTTATTCTTCCTTTTGATAGATCGTATGGACTCATTTCCAACTTCACTTTATCGCCGGTTAATATTTTAATGTAATGCATTCTCATTTTTCCGGAGATATGAGCAATTAATGTGTGACCATTTTCTAGTTCCACCCTGAACATTGCATTACTCAATGATTCAATAATTGTTCCGTCTAATTCAATATTCGCTTGTTTCGCCATCTATTATGCCTGTTGCATTGCCATTTGGTTATTACTACGACCTTTAATTCTTCCGTTTTTCATTAAACCATCATAATGGCGGTTTAATAAATAAGTCTCAATTTGTTGTATAGTATCTAATACTACACCTACTAAGATTAATAATGACG
>JAYUVL010000207.1:0-15148 GCA_043754075.1 Cytophagales bacterium
CGGCGAGTTGGTTTGGCAGGGCCAAGCTTACCCATTGAAGGCCGGGGAAAAGCAGGTGATCAAGTTATAAAGAGCGGCTTGGGGGAGAATGAGCGGGTAGTTGTCAAGTGCGACCAAACGTTGAACTTCAGCCCTCTTGTTGGGGCTTGGGCCGGCCCAGTAGGCAGGACAATCGCCCGCATTTGTTCTCAAGTGCGGGCGATTGTTGTATATGTTGTATAAATGAAAAATATTAATCGTTGATGGACTGATAAACGGCAACTTTGAATTTATCAGCAATATCACCGTGGGTAGTGGGCGCGATCTGGGTCATTAGCACAGCCGCGATCTTTTCTTTTTTGTCAAACCAAAAGGAAGTAGTGAACGCCCCGCCCCAGCCAAAGCTCGTGGCCGCCCCCAATATCTTAAAGCCGCTTTGATCGGAGGGCACAGACAGGCCCAGCCCAAATTTTTCGCCAGCTTGACTGATCACCAAATTCCCGATCTGGTTGGTGGTCATCAATTCCACCGTTTTGCGGCTCACCAAGCGGGTTCCGTTCAGTTCGCCACCGTTGAGCAGCATTTGAGCAAACTTGAGATAGTCCATCGCAGTGGAGACCAGCCCCGAACCACCCGAGAAGTAAGTATTGCCCGAGCCAAGGGGAAAATCGGGGTAGCCAGTGGCGGGGTTGTCACCGGGGTAGGACATCACTTCTCCCTTGGGGTTCTCGTAGGTCATTTTGACCAAGCGATTGGCTTTGGTAGTTGGCAACCCAAAATGGGTATCACTCATGCCCAAGGGCTTAAAAATCCGCTGGGCCAGAAAATTTTCCAAGCTCTGGCCCGAGATTACCTCCACCAGATAGCCCAGCATGTCAGTGCTCAGGCCGTACGTCCAGCGCTCGCCGGGCTGGTGCAACAGGGGCAGGGTGGCCAATACTTTCATCTTGTCACCCGTTGTCGCACCTTTGGGGCCAATTTGGACTGGACTATCGGGAACTCCGGCTTTGGCGTAAAGCATTTTGGCAGTGGGATTGACAAAGCTGTAGCCGATGCCAGAGGTATGGTTCAACAATTGACGGATCGTGATGGGCTTACGGGTGGACTTGGCCACGGCAGTCGAGTCTTTGGTGTTCACCGAATCCAATACTTGGAGGCTTTTGAACTCAGGGATAAAATTGCTGACTGGATCATCAAGATTTAAACGATTTTCTTCGTAAAGCATCATTATAGCAAGTGACACAATGGGCTTGGTCATGGAAGCAATCCGAAAAATATCATCCTTTTTCATGGAGGTTTTGGCCTCGGCGTTGTTCTGGCCAAAGTTTTTGTGATAGACAATGTTGCCATTGCGGGCCACAATGGCCACTGCACCTGCCACCCACCGTTTGTCCACGTAGTTTTGCAAGTGTTTATCTATCTGGCCAAGTCGATTGGCTGACATTCCCATTTTTTCGGGAGTTGTACTTGGCAATGGAGTTTGGGCCAAGACTTGCCCGGCCAACATGCATAGCAAGGTTGTAATTCGCAAGTGTTTCATTTTCGGTTGGGATCGTGTAAATGGTCAAAGTTAAGGAATAATTTTGCTTCATTGCTTGTCCCCATTGTCCTGAACATAGCCAATTTATGAGCAAAACAGATTAGGTTTGTACTTCAAGACCCAAATCTCTGTATGGCAAAGAACAAGGTCAGTGCCGCACCAAGTCCCAAAGTCGCGCCACCTCCCACCCCTGAGCCCGTGCTGCTCCTGTCCGATAGGCAATTACTGACGATAACAGTGGCGTTGGCCAGTCTGTATTTTCTTTATTCCCGGGCGGCCACCGGTTTCTACCAGCAAGACGAAGCCGCCCACTTTCTCTCTATGCGGGGTTTCTGGTTCGATCCCAACTCGGCACTGGGCAACTGGGCCAAGCCCGGTTACAAATTGATTTTTGCGTTGCCCGCCCTGTTGGGCAGCACTGTTGTTGCGTTCTGTAATTCGTGTTTTGCGGCATTTACCTGCTTTTTTGCCTATAAAGTGGCGGTAGAGCTAAAAAGTAAATTGCCGTTCTTGGCTTTTGTGGCCACTGCCACCCAACCACTCTGGGTCAATTTGAGCTTCCGCAATTATTCGGAAATTGTATCGGCCTTCCTGTTGGCCCTGGCCACTTGGTTCCACTTACGCCAAAAGCTTCATTGGGCAGCCTTGGCCTTGAGCTATATCACCTTTATCCGCCAAGAAATGTATC
The DNA here is from genome assembly GCA_043754075.1 of Cytophagales bacterium. Taxonomy (GTDB): domain Bacteria; phylum Bacteroidota; class Bacteroidia; order Cytophagales; family Thermoflexibacteraceae; genus JALONO01. The sequence continues at coordinate 2,208 of JAYUVL010000207.1, forward strand.
CGATTGTGGGTCTCTATTTCCTTTGGCTGGTTTGGCGGCGGCAGTTCGTCCCGGCGCTGTTGTTGGGGGTGTTTCCGTTGCTGCAAAACCTGTGGGGCGGGCTGGTCACGGGCGATCCGTTATATTTGGTCAACCAGATATTGAATTTCAGCGATGAAATCAAGGATGCGTTCCCACGCCAAGGATTTTCCCATTACTTTTTAATGTCGATCACCATTTTTGGCAGCACGGTGGTCACCTTGTTTGTCGTCTATCTGGCGGCCCGGTTGTTTGAGAAAGTGCGCGGGGTGGCCGATACCGATCAGGACAAAAAGGCTTATTTCCTCCTGGTCCCGACGGTGTTGTACTTTCTCATGTATTGTATCTTCAATTCCAAAACCTTGGAAATTGGGCCTTCCGGCGGCGGCAACCTGCGTTATCTGCTGTTGGTTTCCCCATTGACCGGGGTGCTGGCCGTGCTTGGGATCGAGAAGTTCCGGACCAGCAACCTCAAATTTGGTATTTTGGGAGTGCTGGGGGTGTTCTTGTTGTTGGTGGCCATATATATGACCTTCACCCATAACTTTATTTTCCTGAGCAAGGAGCGGGATTGGATGCCTTTTATGGGGGCCATGTTCACGGTTATTGTATTGATTATTCCGCTCCAGAATCAACAATATGTGTCAGCATTTGGCGGATTATTGCTTTTTTTGGCAATGGTGAGTGTGCGCCCACTAAAGCTCTCGCCCGAGGATCGGGCCTGTCAAGTGCTGGCTTATTGGTACAGTGAATTTGAAAAGGCAAATGGTGAAAGACCCACCTATTTGCACCACGATATGTTTTTGTATTATTTGGGGCGAACTCGCTATGAGTTCAAGACCCGCCCCCAAGCCATTAATGAGCTGAACATGAAGGCCGCGCCCAAAGGGAGCATTATCATTTGGGATTCCCATTATTCCTACCGGCCCAAACTGCGCAAGGAAAGCTTGACGCATGAGTATTTTTTGAACCGGAAGGAGGAGTACAAAGTACTAGAAGAATTGATGAGCGAGGACAATACGTTTGGGGTGCTGGTGATGGAAAAGCAGTAGGCTATTTTCCAAGCAATTTGATTAGAATCCTTTGCTTTTCAATTTCTGATAACCCGATGCGGGGCCAGTTGATTTCAGAGAAATCAATTGGCCGCTCATTGTGCTATTTCCATGCAAAAAGCGACGTTCCCAACCCAATAGCTGATCTTACACCGCGAAAGTTCTTGCGCAAAGGGAAGAGCCTGCCGTAGCTTTGGGCAGCAAAAAAGCCCCGATCCTTGGAGGAGGGGCTTTTTTGATCCTTATTGTTGCGTCAATAACAAGTGTGAATACTCACCCTGACTGCGCCATGCTAGTCTTGATACTCGCGACTGCGCCGGCCCGCTGTGACAAAATTATCTTTCGATTCTTTGAGCGTATCGTACTCTTCAGTCGAGAAAACCTTGGAATCTTGGAACTCGCGCATCCCAGTACCGGCTGGGATCAAGTGGCCCACGATAACGTTTTCTTTCAAACCGATCAAGAAATCAGTTTTGCCCCGGATGGCGGCTTCACTGAGTACTTTGGTCGTCTCTTGGAACGAAGCGGCAGAAATCCACGACTTGGTGCCCAACGATGCTTGGGTAATCCCTTGCAATGTTGGCTTGGACACAGCCGGCTGGGCATCGCGCACTTTGACCAACTTCATGTCGCGGCGCTTGAGGCTAGAGTTCTCATCGCGGAATTTGCGCGAGGTGATCAACATACCTTTCTTCATGGTCTCAGAGTCACCGGGCTCGTTCACGATTTTCTTGTCCAAAATCGTGTCGTTGGCTTCGCGGAAAGTCCATTTGTCCACTACTTGGCCAGGCAAGAAGATGGTATCGCCAGCATCGATGATTTCTACTTTCTGCATCATTTGGCGTACTATTACCTCAATGTGCTTATCGTTGATTTTCACCCCTTGCAAACGGTAAACTTCTTGGATTTCGTTCACCAAATATTCTTGAACGGCAGTTGGTCCTTTGATGGCCAGAATGTCGGCCGGGGTAATGGCCCCGTCGGACAAGGCCATGCCAGCCTTTACGTAGTCGTTTTCTTGCACCAAAATATGTTTGGACAAGGGAACCATGTATTTCATCTTCACCCCTTCGCGGGACTCGACAAAGATCTCCCGGTTGCCACGTTTAACGGCTCCGTAGCTCACCACTCCATCAATTTCACTCACTACCGCTGGGTTGGAAGGGTTCCGGGCTTCGAACAGTTCCGTGACCCGGGGCAGACCACCCGTGATATCGCGCATTTTACCAATGGAGCGCGGGATTTTCACCAACACTTGCCCCGACTTGATGGCTTGCTTGTTCTCTACGTTCAAGTGCGCCCCAACCGGGATGTTGCTGCTGGTTTGTTCGCCCGTTTTCTCGTTTCGTACGATAATGGATGGGTTCTTTGCCCGATCCCTCGTTTCAATGATTACTTTCTCGCGGTGACCAGTCTGTTCGTCGTACTCTTCTTGGTAGGTAATCCCTTCCTCAATGGCATCAAACTCGACCACCCCGTCGTATTGCGAAAGAATAACCGCGTTGAAAGGATCCCAGAAACAAAGTTCTTGGCCTTTCTCAACGATATCTCCTTCCTTGATCCGGAGGAAAGCTCCATAAGGCACGTTGTTGGTAATCATCACTTGACCAGTCTCTTGGTTGACGATCCGTAGTTCGGCAGTCCGAGCCATTACTACCTCTATCGGTTCACCGTCGGGAGTGGTTGTGTTCACTTTGCGCATTTCCTCAAACTCGATTTTGCCCGGGAACTTGGCCACCACGGTTGAGTCAACGGCAATGTTGGATGCGGCACCACCCACGTGGAACGTGCGCAGGGTAAGCTGAGTACCAGGCTCACCAATGGATTGGGCGGCCACCACTCCGGCAGCATCGCCGATCTGGGCAACTTTGCCCGAGGCCAAATTGCGGCCATAGCATTTGGAACAGATCCCTTGCTTGGTCTCGCAAGTTAACACCGATCGGATCTCGATGGCATCAATCGCTGTTTCGTCAATCTTTTTGGCAATATCTTCTTCGATTTCTTGGCCCGAGGACACGATCAATACGCCCGTGATGGGATCAAACACATCATGCACGCTCGTGCGGCCCAGCACCCGCTCCGACAACTTTTCAATAACATCTTCCTGATCCTTTAGCGCCTCAACCATGATCCCGCGCAGGGTTCCACAGTCTTCTTCGTTGATCACCATGTCTTGGGCAACATCCACCAAACGACGGGTCAGATAGCCAGCATCAGCCGTCTTGAGGGCGGTATCAGCCAAACCTTTCCGCGCACCGTGCGTCGAGATAAAGTACTCCACTACATCCAGTCCCTCTTTGAAGTTGGATAAAATGGGGTTCTCAATGATTTCGCCCACCGAACCAGCTAGGTTCTTCTGCGGCTTGGCCATCAGGCCCCGCATTCCGCCGAGTTGGCGCACCTGCTCCCGTGAACCACGGGCTCCAGAGTGCATCATCATGTAGATAGGATTGAAACCTTGGCGGTCTTCCTCTAATTGTTTGAGCAAAACATTGGTCAGGTTGTTGTTTACCCGAGTCCAGATGTCGATCACTTGGTTGTAGCGCTCGTTATCGGTGATCAGACCCAAATAGTAATTGTCCCATACAATGTCCACTTCTTTCTTGGCTTCGGCAATCAACGATTCCTTGGCCTCAGGCACTTGCACATCACCCAAGCCGATGGATAACCCACCTTTGTAAGCAGTTTGGAACCCTAGGTATTTAATGTCGTCCAAGAATTGGGCGGTGCGGGCCATTCCCACGATTTTAAAGACGTGGGAAATAACGAGTTGGAGCTTTTTCTTGCTCAGTTCCTCATTGATAAACCCAACTTCTTCGGGTACGGCTTCGTGATTGAACACCACCCGGCCGGCCGTGGTCTCGATCATCTTGATTTCCAATTGCTTGGTTTCAGGATTGCGGACTGAGGTGCGGACGTTGATGTAAGTATGCTTGTCAATGACCTTTTCGTTCAGGGCAATGATCACTTCTTCCATTGAATAGAACCGTTTGCCTTCCCCACGTATTGGCTTGTCAGGCATTGACCGGCGGCCCTTGGTGAGAAAATATAGGCCCAACACCATGTCTTGAGAGGGCACGGTAACGGGCGAACCGTTGGCAGGGTTCAAAATATTGTGCGAGGCGAGCATCAACAGCGATGCTTCCAGAACGGCTTCTTGGCCCAGTGGTACGTGAACGGCCATCTGGTCACCGTCAAAGTCGGCGTTGAATGCCGTACACACCAACGGGTGCAACTGGATCGCCTTGCCTTCGATGAGTTTGGGCTGGAATGCCTGAATGCCCAATCGGTGCAAGGTTGGGGCACGGTTGAGCAAGATGGGGTGTCCTTTGAGCACACTTTCCAAAATGTCCCATACCACGGGCGATTTGCGATCCACGATTTTCTTGGCTGATTTCACCGTTTTCACGATCCCGCGCTCGATGAGCTTGCGGATAATGAACGGTTTGAACAGCTCAGCGGCCATGTCTTTGGGCAGGCCACACTCGTGCAACTTGAGCTCTGGACCTACCACAATGACCGAACGGCCCGAGTAGTCGACCCGCTTGCCGAGCAGGTTTTGCCGGAAACGGCCCTGCTTGCCCTTGAGCATATCGGACAGCGATTTGAGCGCCCGGTTGCCATCGGCCCGAACGGCATTCACCTTGCGGGAGTTATCAAACAAAGAATCAACGGCCTCTTGGAGCATCCGCTTTTCATTGCGCAGAATTACTTCGGGTGCTTTGATATCGATCAACCGTTTGAGGCGGTTGTTGCGGATGATGACCCGGCGGTACAGATCGTTTAGATCAGAGGTGGCAAAACGGCCACCATCCAGCGGCACCAATGGGCGCAGTTCAGGTGGGATGACCGGCACCATGCGGATGATCATCCATTCGGGGCGGTTTTCCACACGGGTGTTGGCGCTGCGGAAGGCTTCCACCACTTTGAGGCGCTTGAGGGCTTCCGATTTCCGCTGTTGCGAAGTGTCGTTGGCGGCCAAGTCGCGCAGTTCATAGGACAATTCGTCCAAATGCACCCGCGAAAGGAGCATGTCCAGCGCATCAGCCCCCATTTTGGCAATGAATTTATCGGGGTGCTTGTCATCCAGCAGTTGATTCTCCCGGGGCAGTTTGTCCAAAATGTCCAAATACTCATCTTCGGTCAAGAAGTCAAGGCGGCTCAGGCCGTCTTTCTCTTTGATACCGGGTTGGATGATGACGTAGCGTTCGTAATAAATAATCTGATCAAGCCGCTTAGTTGGCATCCCGAGCAAATAGCCAATCTTGTTTGGCAATGAACGGAAATACCAAATGTGGGCTACCGGAATGACCAATTGAATGTGCCCCAAACGTTCGCGGCGCACCTTCTTCTCGGTCACTTCCACGCCACAACGGTCGCAGATGATCCCCTTGTAGCGGATACGTTTGTACTTGCCACAGTGGCACTCCCAGTCCTTGACCGGCCCAAAAATCCGCTCACAGAACAAACCGCCCATTTCTGGTTTGTAAGTCCGGTAGTTGATTGTTTCAGGTTGCGTTACCTCGCCATGCGAGCTCTCGAGGATGGATTCAGGAGAAGCAAGACTTATCGTGATTTTCGTAAAGTCGTTGCTGAACTTCTTGTTTTTCTTGAACGCCATGAATAGTGTTGCCGTTTTACTATTGAACTGGCAAAGGTAGCACAAACAAAGATGAATCAAAAATATTTTGCCAATAAATTTTTGAATTTTTTCTTTGCTTCTGCGCGGTTTTTGCTAAAGCGTTCAACTGTTTGACTACTAGTACTTTAGGCTAAATTTGTTCAAAGTTGCAACCCGGTATCGTTTTAGTGTTTAGTGGCGCGTTTCTCGATCCCGCCCAATACCCGCCGGATGTCATTGGCTCGGTTGATAAACTCCCGTGAAGTGGCGGTGTCACCATTGTCAATAGCGTCTTTGTAATCTTGGAGGAACCGTATATAGCTGCCCAGTGCCACCGATAGATTGTCCTTGTTCTGGTCAAAGATGGGGACCCACATTTCGGGCGAGCTTTTGGCCAAACGAACCGTGGAAGCAAAACCGCTGCCCGCCATGTCCAAGATATTTTTCTCGTCCTCCTCCTTCTCCAGCACGGTGAGGCTCAGGGCATAGGCCAGTACGTGGCTCAGGTGTGACACATAGGCCAAGTGGCGGTCATGTTCGGTCGCGTTGAGGTAGCGGAGGCGCATGCCCAAGTGGGTGACGAGGGTTTCCAATAGTTTGACTGCTTCGGGGTGGCTTTTTTCCACATCACAGAAGATCATGATCTTGCCCGGCATCAACTCGGCAAAGGCCGCGCCGGGCCCGGAGTTCTCGGTGCCTGAGATGGGGTGCATGGCCACATATTGGGCCCGTTTGGGGTGCTGATCGGCCAGTTGGCAGATCTGGCCCTTGGTCGATCCCAAGTCGGTCAACACTGCGCCTTCGGACAGCAGATCCAGTGCTTGGGGGAGCAGCCGCAGAATGGCATCCACCGGGACGGCCAGCACCGTAAGGTCGGCTTGGCCAATGCCCTCCGCCAGTTCGGCCACTTGGTCGACAAGGCCCAGCGCAAGGGCCTGGGCTGCATGGGCCGGGTTTTGGTCCACTCCAATAAAAGTCAGCCCGTCACGCTGTTGGCGCAGCCCGAGTGCAAAAGAACCCCCCAGCAAACCGAGGCCCACAATACAGATTTTCATGTTGAAAAGAAGAAATTTGACAAGTTTGATAGTGGGCAAAGGTAGGGCAAAGTGCGTTGGATCGGGCAAGTGGATTGGCCTTTGGGCAAGTGCCAGCGTGCCAACAAATGAGTTGTTAAGACAATGAAATGAAAAGGTCAATAAAAAGTAAAACATTGATTGATAGACCAATAACTTTTTTCTAAAAAAAATGATTGATTGTTTTTCAAATTACACCAATTTTTTGTGTAATATTATGGCCATTTAGTACCCATGCAGTTCTTTAAGATCAATCATTTTATTTAAACTTTACTGAAAATGAAACAAACTAACCAATGTTGGATGGGGAGGTTTATCCCAATTCTAGTGTTATTGCTCACCCTATCTTCCGCCGTGTTGGCCCAGAAAAAGATTTCGGGTAAAATACTGGACGGAGAGACAAAGTCTCCGCTGCCGGGCGTGAGTATTGTAGTGAAGGGCACTTCTACTGGCACCACTTCCGATGCGGAAGGCAGGTACACCCTAAGCATACCCGACAATGCCAGCAGCCTGATTTTTTCGTTCGTGGGCTTTAAGACCCAAGAACTTGCCATCGGCAATCAATCCACTTTGGATATAACAATGGTGGTGGATGAGCGCATGATGGACGAAGTGGTGGTGACGGGGTACTTGACCGAGCAAAAGAAAGATTTGGTAGGCTCGGTGGCCTCGATCAGTTCCAAAGATTTGGTGGCGATTCCCATGGGCAACGTGCAGCAGCAATTGCAGGGCCGTGTGGCCGGGGTAACGGTACTTACTTCGGGCCAGCCGGGCGTTCAAAGCTCGGTTCGGGTGCGGGGTTTCACCACGCTGGGCAACAATGATCCACTTTATGTGGTGGACGGTGTTCCATTGAACAACATTGAGGATCTAAACGGCTTTGACATTGAGAGTACCGTCGTATTAAAAGATGCGGCGGCCGCCTCTATCTACGGAGCAAGAGCCGCGGCTGGTGTGATAGTGATCACGACCAAGCGCGGGGCCAAGCCCGGCAAGCTCAATGTAAACTACGATTTGCAGTATGGCTTGCAGCAGCCTGGCAAGCGGCCCGGCATTTTGGCACCCCAACAGATGGCTAACTATACCCTGCTGGCCCGCCGCAATGAAACTTCGCCTCACCCACAGTATGGCTTGTTTCGGCAAGGTCAAGATGCCCGGCTCCCTGATTTCATCAATGTAGGCGGTGCAGGCGGGGTATTTGAAGGTGATCCCCGCATCATCCCCGGCAATTACAATGTGGATTTTGATCGTGGACCGATCTATCAAATTGTGCGGGGCAACAAGGCCGGCACTGATTGGTACGACGAACTGACCAGAGTGGCCCCAGTTACCAACCAAACCTTGTCACTTTCGGGTGCTACTGATGCCAGCCGTTTTTATGTCAGCTTGGGCCAGTACAACCAGCAAGGCATCATTTTGAACACTTGGCTTAAGCGTTACACCCTCCGGGCCAATTCTGAGTTCACAATCGCCAAGAAAGTGCGGATTGGCGAGAACTTCCAGTTGATGTACCGTGACAACCCCGGGCTCAATGATCGTTTTGACCTCAATGCGGCCCAAAGTGAAAATGACATGTTCATTGCCTTGACCACTAACCCCTTTATTCCTGTGCGGGACGAATTTGGCGGATGGGCTGGTACTGCTGCTCCCGGGTTCAACAACTCGCGCAACGTGATCGCCGATCGGACCAGGGCCGGCGGGAACCAAGGGTTTGACATAGTAACTTTGGGAAATATCTATGCCGAAGTGGATCCGATCAAAGACTTGACCCTCCGCTCCAGTATTGGGGCTCGGGGCGGGAACTTTTATTTCCGGGGAGCTGGTTTCCGCACTTATGAGCGTTCAGAAAATAGTGGGGCCAACTCCCTATTTGAAGGGGCCGGCTATTTCTATACTTGGACTTGGACCAACACTGCCCAATACAAGAAATCGTTTGGCAAGCACAATGCCCGGCTTTTTGGCGGATATGAATATGTGGTCAATGGTGGGTTCCGGTCAGTAAACGGCTCTGGTTTGAATCCTTTCAGTATGTCAGGACCTTTCCAGACGCTGTCCAACACTGAAACAGTAGGCCGCCAAGTAAACAGTGGGGGTGGTTCCGAGCAGCGGTTCATTTCCTTGTTTGGCCGGGCTGACTACGACTTTGACAGCCGATACTATGTGAGCGCCACCATTCGTCGCGACCAATCTTCCGTTTTTGGGGCTAATAACCGGACTGGTGTGTTCCCAGCTGTATCGGCGGCTTGGCGGATCTCGGGCGAAAACTTTATGAAGGGGGTTACCTTCATCGATGACCTGAAGATCCGTGGTGGCTGGGGTCAAATGGGCAACTCGCAAATTGATCCCAATAACCAATTTGACCTTTTTGGCTCTACCTCGTACGACATTGCTGGGGCCAACACCGGGGCCAACCCTGCTTTGAGACCAAGCCGGATTGGCAACCCCAATGCCCGCTGGGAAACCAACACCACGATCAACGTGGGTTTTGACGGTTCTTTGATGAAAGGCAAAATGGACATCGTCGTGGATTGGTACAAGAAAACGACCAATGATATTCTGTTCGGAGTGCCTTTGCCCGGTGTTTTGGGGCAAATCAATGCACCAGCCCAGAATATTGCTCAAATCAGCAATACTGGCTTGGACATTTTGTTGACCAACCGGGGCGATATTACCAAAGACCTCAAGTTTGTTTCCGATCTCACCTTTACTACCTTCACCAACCGGATTGATGCATTGGCTCCGGGGGTTGACTTTTTTGGCTCTGGCAACGCGACCCGTTTGGGCCAGCCAGCCCGTAACCAAGTGGGCAGCTCTTTCTCCCGTTTCTTCGGCTACCAGTCCATGGGCTTGTTCCGCAATCAAGAGGAAGTGAACAGTGCTCCCACTCAAGAAGGGGCCGCGCCCGGTCGTTTGAGGTTTGCCGACATCAATGGTGACGGGCGAATCACAGCCGATGACCGGACTTACATTGGCAGCCCCATCCCTAAGTTTACCATGGGCTTCAACTTGAAGCTTACTTGGAAAAACTTTGAGTTTGAGAACTTCTTCTATTGGGTGAATGGCGTACAGATTTTCAACAATTACCGATTGTTCACTGATTTCTATCCTTTGTTCCCCGGATTGGCCATCAGCGATCGGGTACTAGATTCTTGGACTCCCGAAAATCCCAATGCTTCGGTGCCTATTTTTGAGAACGTGGCCAACTTTAGCACCAACACCCAAGTGTCTTCTTATTTCATCGAAGAAGGGTCTTATTTGCGGTGGCGCAACATGTCGTTTAGCTACAACTTGCCCAAGCACATCTTGGACAAGATTAAGGCGGATCGGCTAAAAATCACCGCTTCAGTGAACAACTTGTTCACCCTTACCAAATACTCGGGCATGGATCCAGCCATCTCTGGGGGCGATTCTGGTTTTGGGATCGATACCGGTGGCAATTATCCCATCGTGCGCACTTGGAATCTGGGGGTAAGCCTTGGTTTCTAAAAACAATATTCTTTCACGGTTTGTAATGAAAAAAACTTCTTAGCAATATGAAAAAGACCATTATTCGCACCGCCGCACTCACCTTGGCCGTTACCTTGGCCACTGTAAGCTCTTGCGGCAAAAAATACCTAGAAGTAGAGCCGATTGGGGCCTTGGTTCCCAGTGCGGTAGCCAGCCAAAAAGGGGTAGAGCAGTTGTTGATTGGGTCCTATGCGGTGCTCAATGGATCGAACTGGAACGCCTCTTTCACCAACTGGATCTTGGGCAGTGCCTGCGGGGGCGATGCCAACAAAGGATCCAATGCCGGTGACCAGTCGCAGATGAACGAGATTGTCCGCTACGAGGGTCAGCCAGTAAATGGCGACTTTAATGCCAAGTGGAATGCAGTTTACAATGGCGTGGCCCGGACCAACCAGACCATCAACATTACAAACGCGCTTACTGTGCCCAGCCAAATCTCAGACGCCACCAAAAAGCGGATCATCGCTGAAGCACGTTTCCTGCGTGGATTTTACCACTTTGAGGGCAAAAAAGTGTTCAATCAAGTTCCTTTCATCGATGAAACTATTTCGTACGGGGCAGGTAACTTTAACGTGCCCAACGATAAGAACATTTGGCCCCAGATTGAAGCTGATTTGCAGTTTGCTTATGACAATTTGCCCGAAGTTCAAGCTCAGGTAGGTCGGGCTAATAAATGGGCCGCAGGTGCGTTTTTGGCCAAGGTATACATGTTCCAGCGCAAGTTTGCGCCTGCCAAGGCTTTGTTTGATGTGTTGATTGCCAGTGGCCGCACTTCTGGTGGCACCCGCTACGCGCTGATGGAGCAATTCTCACGCAACTTTGATGCAGATTTTGACAACAACTCTGAAGCTATCTTCTCGTTCCAAGCTTCGGTGAATGATGGTACTGGGGCTGGCAACGCGGCTCCTGACTTGGTGCTCAACTTCCCGCACAACAATGGAGCTTCTGGTCCAATTCCAGCCGGCTGCTGCGGTTTCCACCAGCCATCCTTCGACTTGGCAAACTCTTACCGGGTGGATGCCAATGGCTTACCCCTGCTCGACGGTTCGGCCAACACACCAGCCAACGAATTGCGCACTGACTTTGGCTTGGGTGCTGCCCAACCTTTCACGCCTGATCCAGGTACCCTGGATCCCCGAATCGACTGGACCATTGGTCGTCGGGGTATCCCCTTCTTGGATTGGGGCAACCACCCAGGCAACTCTTGGATCCGCGATGCGGGCAATGGGGGGCCGTTTTCACCCATGAAAAATGTATTCCGGTTAGGCCAGCAAGGCCGTTTGACTGACAACTCGTCTTGGACCCCGGGCTACACCGCGATCAACTACAATTTTATGCGCTATTCTGATGTGCTCTTGATGGCTGCCGAAGCTGAAGTAGAACTGGGCGGCTTGGAGCGTGCGCGAGCACTGGTGAATCAAGTTCGTCGCCGGGCTGCCAATCCTGTTGGTTTTGTGCGTCGTTCTGACGGTACGCCGGCTGCCAACTACCGGATTGCTGAATATTCAGCTCCGTGGACAGATGCCGCTACGGCCCGCACAGCCGTGCGTTACGAGCGTCGCATTGAGTTGGCGATGGAAGGCCATCGTTTCTTTGACTTGGTTCGTTGGGGGGTTGCCAGCCAAACTTTGACCGCTTACCTCGCTTATGAAAGCCGCAAGTTAAGTTTCTTTAGCGGTGCTAGGTTTGTGGCTGGTAAGAGCGAATATTTCCCAATTCCTCAAAATCAGATCGATATTTCTCCGGTTGGCACATTGCGCCAAAACCCAGGGTACAACTAAGCTGGATCGTATTCTGTTGATTAAAAAAGGGGAGGCCGACTGGGCCTCCCTTTTTTGGTGAAATCGGCGTAAATTTAAAAATCGGTTATTGTCGCAACCGTGTTTTTGCTCTGCCAATCAACCATGGGGAGAGTGAAAAGATCTTGGCACGATGTAAAAAACCTGTTACATGAAATTTATCGGTATCATATTGCTGGCAATGTCCTTGGCCTGGTCGAACTTATCACTGGCGCAAGATCCAGTCATTACACTTCAATTGCCCGAAGCAAGCCTGTGCGTGGGCCAGAAGTATCTTGCCAGTTTTACCAGCAATGTAAACTCGGATGCCTACTTGGTGCACATCAGCGACCCGAATGGCAGCTTTGGTTCTTTTTTGACCGTAGCGGCGGCCACTGGTTTTATTGGCAAGCAATCGGGCTCCATTGAAGTCATCATCCCGGACAATGTGGTCTCGGGGGCCAACTACCGATTGCGGGCCGTAGCGGCAGTGAGCAATTTTTTGACGATTCCTGGGCGGCCCAGTTCGCCGGTCACGGTGCGCAGTGCCCCCCCCGTCCAAATCATCATTGCCTCAGGTTCCAATATCATTTGCCCCGGCCAAGCGGTAGTGCTCCAGGCCATGACCCGCGCAACGGACGTCACTTGGTCCAATGGGGCCAGCGGGCCAACCATTACCGTGACCAATCCGGGAAACTACACCGCTTCCACCCAAGGTGAGGGGTGTGCCCGGACCTCCAACAACATCGAGATTTCCTCTGGCTTGTTCAGCCAAGGCATCAACATTACTATCAATGGGGCACTGGCACTATGTGAAGGCAAGAGCGTGGAAATGAGCGTACCGTTGGCGGCCGGTTTAACCTATCAGTGGCGGCGCAACGGGCAAAATGTG